>JAYTQA010000313.1:0-45483 GCA_043746955.1 bacterium
GCGGTCCGCCTCGGACGGGTCATAGACGTAACGCTTTTCGGTATGGGGGTTCCACAGCACGACGCGGTCAAGATCCAGTGGCATCTCGCCACCGTGGGCCTGCATGTAGAGGAAGGGCACCACATGGGTCAGCTTACCCTCGCGCCGCGACGCTTCGCGCAAGGTGTCGATCAGTTCATCCGGCATGGTGCTGTAGGCGGCGTCAAAGCTTTTGAACCGGGCAATCATCGACAGGTAATGCGGCGCGAAGTTGGCTGCCATCAGCCGGTCACCAGCCACCAGATCCGCCAGAACCTCGGCATAGACGGTCAGGCCCGCCACGTCAGAGATCGACATATGCGCACCGGCACGGGCGTGGAAGAACGCAACCAGATCGTCTGGCTTGTCCTGCCCGTAGGCCATGTTGATGATCACGCCATGGGCGATCGACATATATTCCTGAGCATAGGAATGGGCCGGTTCGTGCCAGGCGCACATATTGGGGTTGGAGACGGTGACCCCCCCAGCGGCGGCGTGGCGCAAGTTGAACTCGATGTCATCGCCGCGCAGGAAAAACGCGATGGGCAGGCCAATTTCGCTGAGCCGGACATAGGGCATCGACAGGAAAATGAAGGTGGAATATTCGGCATGGTGCAGGCGGGCCATCTCATCCAGATGGTCGGAGCCTTTGAAAATCCGGCTGTGGCGCAGCAGGCGGGGTGCGATGGCGGTGCGTTTGCCGCGCGGACTGCCCGGCGTGTAGCGGCCCCAGAAGCCGCCATCCTCCCACACCCGGCGCGGTTCGGATTTCATGAACACCGGCAGGGTGTGGAAGGCGTTGTCGCGGCGAAACAACGTGGTGCCCCAGTTGCGCGACAGGCTTTCGACCGACACGTCGATGTCATCATCGGTCAGCACCAGTTCGTTGATGATGACGCCGGAGTCTTTGACCGCCTGTTGCAGCGCCAAAAGCTCCACGCTCATATTGCCGCCGCCGCCCAAGTTGGGGCCTGACATGACGAAAGTGTTCAACAGGTCAGAGCCCGCCAGATCGGCGTAACTGGTGGCATCAAGGCCGGTGGAACTGTCGTAGATCAGGAAAAAAATGTTGGCCAGAACATCGCTGTAGCCGCCTTGTGCGGCCTGATCCTGAAACTGGTCGAGCAGATTTTGCACGTCATGGGTGCGTCCGAAAGTGCGGATCAGCACGACCATGCGGCCTTCGGTGGTGGCGGGCGCACGGGCTTCCCAGGTCACCGACATCAGCTCGCAGGCGTCGTTCAAAGCCCGGGCGACCCAGAACAAGCGCACATTGCGCGGCAGGTTCTGGACCGAGCCAAGGTCAAGCCGCACGGTCGAGACCTCTTCCGAGGCGATGATGCGTTCGGCCAAGGGGATCGGCGGCTCGCCCAACCGGCTTTGATAGACGAGGATCTGAAACCGGCCGCGAAAGGTCAGCTTCAGCGCGAGGTCGAGCACCCGGCTGTGCGATTGCAGAACCTGCGGAAAGAACGAATTGCGCAGCGTGCCGGTGTCGAGCATTTCCTGGTTCATCAGGCGCAATTCGGAGCCGGGGCTCGGGCGGAAATGGTCGTGTTTGTCAACAAAGAAAAGGTCGTCCATCCCCATGATGCGGTTGGACAAATCAATGCCCTGCACCCGGAAATAATCCCCCCTATTGATCGGTCTGGTCTTGGCCGCCCACGACCGCAGCGCTGAGGCAAGCTTGGCCGTGGTTTGCAAATATCCGTTCGCCGTCATGGCCGGCCAATCTCCGAAACCGCTGAACCTTCCGGGGCCGACACCAACGGTAGGGGCCGCCCGGAGCGTTCTTGGCCTTGCGCATAAGGCAAGCCTTTCGCCCCTGCAACAGATAAGACATGGGCGAGCACCGAAACCGCCAGAGTGCGCGGGTCGCGACACGATCCGATCAAGCCGAAACTGGGTTCCAAGTTGGCCATATGTTTGGACTTTACCCCGATCTCGGTCAGGTCGGCCAGCAGGCGATTGCGGGCATTCAGGCTGCCCTGCGCACCGATGAAGAAGGCATCTGAGGGCAGGAATTGCGCCAGGATCCGCGCCTCATTCTCGTGGTCATGGAAGAACAAAGCGATGGCAGTGCGGCGGTCGGGCATGGGGCAAATGTAGCTGCGAAAACTGGGCACCTCGGTGATATTCAACGGGCCGATCCGCGACAGATCGGTTTGCAGACCCGATTGGCCATAAAGGGTCACGTCATAGCCGGCAGCCTGGGCCATCAGGGCAAAAGACATCGCCTCGATGCCGTGGCCGTAGACCCAAAAACGCAGTTCGGGTTCCAGCGTGATGATCAGGTCGTCGGAATTTGTCGTCGGTGGGGCAAGGCGCAAGGTGCCCGCAGCGGTGATCGACAAAGTGGCGTCCTGGCGCGCGTCGCCCAAGGCCAGAACCGCGCGGAGCAAGACCGGATCGGGGTTTGGGATCAACAACACCTGCAAACCACCGCCGCAGGGCAGTTTCAGATCGAAGAAGGGCGAGCCCTGACCATAGCGCAGGGTGACGCTTTTACCGGTGCGAAGCGCGGTTACCGCATGTTCGGCAATGTCATCCTCGATGCAACCCGACGACAGCGAGCCGGTGCGCTGCCGGTCCGGCCCGAAGGCCATCATCGTGCCAAGGTTGCGGTACGACGTGCCGGTGATCCCTGTGATCACGGCAAGCACACCGCCGGTGTCGGCAAGACGCCGCAGCGGCACCCGGTTGCTGGCATATTCGATCATGTGACGGTTCTCCTTGCCGCAATTTGCGGCAGGACGGGTCATCACGCCAGACTTGTTTTTTGTATCGGAAGCGCCGGTCAGTGGGCCACGGGTTCGCGGATTGCGGTAATGATCGAGGTCAGCGCCTCGACCCCGCCGGGCAGCATCGCCGAGACGCCGTTGGCGGTGGACCTGATCTCAGAGATTTTGCCGTAGTATTCAACCGAAGAGCTACCCAGAAGCGTCGCCCCGGAATAGCTTTCCATGGACAGGGTATAGACCCCCTTCGGCAAGGCAGCGCCGGTCGAATCCAGGCCTTGCCAGCTGTAATCGGCACTTCCCAGTGGCAATTGCGTGCGCGAAACCTCGGTCCCGCTGGCATTTTTGACGACCAGCACCGCCTTGTCAGCGTCCGCGCCGGGATTGGGCGAGATGGTAACCGGCGTGCTGCCATCGAAATAAGCGGGGGCTGCCAGACGCGCCTCTTTGCCGACCCAGCCGACCATCTGGCTCATAGCGCCAACCGAGTTCTGGGTGATCATCTGCGACAGCAGGTCGTTGGTTTTGGTCTGCTGTTCGACCCCCGAAAAGGTGGCCAGTTGCACGGCCAACTGGTCCGCGCTCATCGGGTTGAGCGGATCTTGATACTTGATCTGCGCGGTCATCATTTTGAGGAACGTGTCGTAGTTGGTGTCTGGCGGGCGCGCGGCGGTCGGCGGCGTGGTGCCGAATGTGGTGGCAGCAGGCGTGGTGGTCGAAGTGGGGACGGTCAGAGCCATGGTGAGGTCCTTTCAGAGACGAAGGTCGAGCCCGGCGCCCGCAACACGGGGGCGCGGGACCGGGATAGGTTCGGGCGAGACGGGGTGGGTCAGGTCATCGGCCGCGGTGACAGCCGACGGGTCGGGTTTGGCGGACCCCTGACCCGGCTGCCCCCACTGGCTGAAACTGAGCGTGCCGGGGTCCATGCCCGCAGCCCGGAATTCCTGACGCAGATCTTCGGCATGGCGGCGCAGAAGAACCAGCGTTTCGGGTCGCTCGGCGGCAAGGGTGACCTGCAATTGATCGCCGTGGCTGACGATGTCAAAGCGCATCCGTCCAAGCTCTGCCGGTTCGAGGATCAGTTCGGCGCGGGCGTGGCCACTGTTAGTCACGGTATGGCAGAGCGAGGTGGCGAAACCTTTGGGCAGGTCTGCGGTGGTGTGGTCCGAGCCGTGGGGTGCATTGGGTTGCGGCAGGGGCTGCATTTGGAGGAGCGGCATGGGTTGGGCCACGATAAATGCCGGATTGGCGGTGTTGGCCAAAGTCGCGGGCGGTGGGACCGTTTGCGCGGCCAAGGGTGCGGTGGACGTAGGGAGGCCGGGGCCAGCGTCGGGTTGCGCAGGGTTTTTGGCCGGCGGCAGGCTGTCTGGCGGCAGGCTGGCTGGCGGCAGGCTGGCTGGCGGCAGGGTTGCCTGCCCGGAGCTCGCAACCGGCACGCGCAAAGGATGCACCCGCGCGACCAAACCTTCGGTCGGTTCAGGCTGGGTCAGGGTGGTTTGAGGGCGGGATTTGGCGTGCGAAAGGGGTCGGAGGCTGGGCAGTTGGGGTGCAATTGTTGAAACGCGGGCTGAAGCGGCCAGCGGCCCGGGAGCCTGCGGCGATCCGGCTGACTGTGCGGGGGTATCGGGCATGGATATTGGCTGGGTTGGGCCCGACTGGGCAATTTGCGCCGGTGATGTGGCACTGCGCAGGTCCGGGATTTGGGCTGGGGCTTTGGTTTTAAGTGGCGCTGTGTCGCTGGGTTGCACCGGCGTCGGGCCCGGCTTGGTCGGCAGTGCCACGCGGTCGGACGGCGGCGGGCGGGGTAGATGGGTTGCAACGGGCGGCTCGGCGGGCGGATCAGGCGCAAGCTTGGGATCAGGATTGGCTGGCTGAGCCGGGGTCTGCGCTGATTTCGCCAAAAACCGGTCCGCACTGGGCTGGGCGACTGGGGCCTTGGACGGCAAGGCGGCTGGCGGATTTGGCGCGATGGCTTTTGCTGACCCAAGACCGGGCTTGTTAAGCGGTGTGGCGGGTTGGGCCGGTTGATCCGCATCACGCGCGCCGAAGTTGGACGGTGCGGCCAGCGGGTTGGCCAATTCAGGCTCGGCCAAGGTGTATTCGAGCGGGCTGTTGGCGGGCTGCTGGGTTTCGGGCAGGTTTGTCGGCGGGTTTGTCGGCGGGTTTGTGAGCGGGTTTGTCGGCGGGTTTGTCGGCGGGGCGGCGGGCGGCAGCGGCGCGTTGGTCTGGGCGGGCTGAGGATTTGGCGCCTTGGCGTTGGCTTCGCGGTCCAGCATGTGCTGAAAGCGCGACATGGCCAACGCGGGGGTCAATATCTGGTGCGGCTGAAAGGCCGGCCCTTGCAGCGTTAATGCGCCGGCGGGCAACCTTAGCTGTCGCGACAAGCGACTTGGCGGGATCGAGGGGTCAACCTGCGCTAAAGCGGTTTGATTTGTCGGGGCGGGCGGTTGCTGGAGCCCCAAGGCTGCGGGGTCGTCCGTTGCGGGCGCCAGGTGCGGGATGCTCACTTGGGACGCAGGTGCTGGCATGTCATCGGTCAGCGAAATCGCAGGCAGAGCCGGCTCCGCAGCCGGCCGGAATGCAACGGCTTGGGCGCTGAACGGCTCAGGCACCACAACGGTATCAGCGGAACTGCCGGACCGGGGCGTGGCCATGGCCGGTGCGGTAACTTCTGCGGGTTTGGCCGCAGGACTTGTGGGCGCAGGATCAGGTGGGGCTACGGCGTCCAGAACTGTTCGGATTGCGAGGTGAATTGGGATGGCATCTTCAACCGGGCGGGTTGAAGGGCTGGAAATTACCGCGTTTTGAGGCGAGGCCGGCTGGGGCGGCGGGTTGGGCGCTGCGCTTTTGCGCGGGGCATTTGCGGAGGACTGAGGGTTTGGCGAAGGATCGGGCGGGACGGACGGGGGGCGGTTCGTCTTGGACGGAGGTGTTGGCCGCGCTGCCGAAGTGGAAGGCCCCGCGCCACCGCCATGCCGCGGGCTGGGCGGCGGTGCAGCTGTCGCAATGGTTGCGGCCAGAGGGGTCAGCGTGGCTGGGAGTAGCGCGGATGCGGGCAGCGCCGGTGGGAGTGGTGCGGATGCGGTCAGCGCGGCTGGGGATAGCCCGGCAGGGGGTAGCCCGGATGCGGGTAGCCCGGCGTGAGGTAGCGCTGCCGGGGCGGGCTGAGCAACAATCGCTGAACCCTCTGACGCCGTCTGCCTGGCTTCGCCGGACGGATCGACGTTGGGCAGGTTGGCTTCAGGTTCGGCAGACTGTGGCGCGATAAGACCGGAGGACTGCATGGGCCGGGGCCCGCTGCTGGCACCATCGGGCAGACTTGGTGAACCGATGCCAGAAACTGGCGCGGTCTGCCGCCCGGAGGGTTGGAGCGTGCCGGATGGCGGGTTACTGGCCAAAGGGGCTGCGCCCTGCGCTGCTGCCGGTTGGGGCGCAGGGGGTAGAGGCTGGAGGGCGAACGGAAACGACATCGGATTGGTCCCGCCAGCGTGGGGTTCTGTGCGCGGGGGCGTCGCGGCGGCAGGCTGAGGCAGGGGCTGAGGCGTGACGGGGCTGGGCCGGGGGTTGTCACCTTCAAACTCTGCCGAGGTTGGGGCGGCGAGTTGCCGATGACCGGGCGATTTTGGTGCAAGGTTCGGGTCGGGGAGGAGCGCAGGATTTGGAGGCGCGGGAGTTAGGGACGCAGGCAGGGTTATCTCACTTGCGACGGTCGCAAGGTCGGGCTTAGGCACCGCAAGATCGGGGGTTGCTGCCCCCGGCGCAGCAAGGTTCGGTGGCGTGAGATCGGCGAGCGCAGCCCCAACCTCTGCCAAGAGCGGCGGGTCGGGCCTGGGCTGGGATTCAGGGAATTCGGCGGGAGGCATAGCGATTGCCGAGGTGGCCAGCACCAGATCCGGCTGGTCGACAGTCTTCCCGGCCGTGAGGTTCTGGCGGCGGTGGTGCGGCGAGGTCGGCCCCACAGGCGCGCTGGTTTTGGCGAGCGCAGCCGCAGGACGACCGATCACCGTCGCAGCCGGGGCGAACTTGAGACCGACGGACGCATCGATTTGCGCGGCGGTGGCATCGGTCCCTTGCGCAAAGACGCTGGCGAAATCAGCGGCGGGTGATGCAATATCCGTGCCAGTTGCGGCACCTTTGGCGGCCATAGATTTGGGAACAGACAGGATCTGCATCGAATTCATCGCATTGGTCCGACTTCTGCCGACATTCCGCGATCTTTCGCCGCCAACGGTTACCAGCTGTTTACCGATTGGCCTGATAGTGTGGAAAATCCGCAGCATTTGGAGAATCCGATGCAAATTGCCCCACCGCACGACCCAGCCAGCGCGCTCCCGCCTGCCCGCGCGGCCCTACTGATGAAGAAGGCCAAGGAGCTGGAAGCGAATTTCCTTTCGGAAATGCTGTCTTACACCGGGCTGGATGCGCAAAAAGGCGAATTTACCGGCGGGATTGGCGAGGATCGGTTCGCGTCTTTCCTGCGGGATGCCCAGGCCAAGGCGATGGTCGAACACGGCGGGGTCGGCCTGTCCCAAAGCATTTTCAACTCTTTGGTGAAGCGCGATTATGCCGGTAAGTGAGCCACGCGCAGCCATTCTGCTGGATGAAGTGCAGGCCGCCGTGCTTCGCCGCGACTATAGCGCCCTGGCCGGGTTGAGCCTTGCATTGGAGGCGGAACTGGATCACCCGAGTGCGATGCTGAATGCGGCAGGGTTGGCGGTCATTGCCCGCAAGGCCGAGCGTAACGCGGCCACATTGGTGGCCGTGCAGCGGGGGATTCGGGCAGCACTGCGCCGGATGACCGAGATCAAATCGGTCGCGAGCGGGCTGGTGACCTATGACCGGTCAGGCCGCAAGGCCGCGTCCACCGTGGCGACCGGCTTGACCGCGAGATTTTAGACTTTCAATCAAATCCCATGAATTCAATCGGTTGCAATTAGTATTCTCTTAGAGGTTGTGGCGCTTGATGAGCCTTGCATCCCTGGTGGGGTGGCGCGTTCCGGTAGGCCCGGTCGCACTGGAAAGAAAGCCCAACGGCCATCATTGGGATGGTGCAACAAGTCGTGCGCAAAGCGTCGGCTGCCCACAAAGGAAACGGAAATGTCGTCGATTCTGACCAACAACAGTGCGATGGTAGCGCTTCAGACCATGAAGCAGATCAGCGCGAACCTCGCCTCCACCACCGCGCTGATTTCCACCGGCAAAAAAGTTGCGACTGCGAAGGACAATGCTGCCGTCTGGGCGATTTCCAAGGTGATGGAGGCCGATGTTGCGGGCTTCACCGGGATTTCGGACAGCCTCGCCCTTGGATCATCGACCGTAGCGGTGGCACGGCAGGCCTCTGAAGCGGTGACCGCCGCGCTGACCACGATGAAAGGCAAGATCGTCGCGGCCCAGCAGGACAACATCGACCGCACCAAGCTGCAGACCGATATCGTGGCGCTGCGTGACACGATCAGCACCTACGTTGGGGCAGCCCAATTCAACGGGCTGAACCTGTTGAACGGGTCACAGACCACCGTGAACATCCTGTCGTCGCTGGACCGCAGCGGAACCACGGTGACCGCCTCGTCGATCGCGGTGACGGCCCAGGATCTGTCGATTGGCGCCTATGCGGCCAAGTCGGTTCTGACCGGGTCAAGCGGGGTATCCGCCGCTGGCGATACCGCAGGCTTTTCGATTAATGCCGGCACCGGCACCGGCGCGATCGTGATCAATGACAGTGCTGCGCCCTTTGCTGCGGGCGACAGCGTTTCGCTCGCGATCAGCGGCAGGACCGCGACCTATACGTTGACGGCAAATGACGTGGCATCCACCGCCCCGTCGGACCTTGTGGCGGTGGGTCTGAAGAAAGCCATCGAATCACTGGGGATTTCGGGGCTTGCGGTCAACTACGACTCCGCAACGCCGGGCACGCTCTCCTTCACCAACTCGGGGACGGCCGACCTTACGGTCGCCGCACAGTTCAAGAACGCGGGCTCGGGTGGCTTGGGCGCGCTGTCGACAATTGACGTTTCAACCGCTGCAGGGGCTACCGCAGCTTTGTCAAGCATTGAGACAATGATGCAAACCGCGATCACAGCTTCTGCCGCGTTTGGTTCGGCGCAAACCCGGGTCGACACCCAGAAAGTCTTTGTCAGCCAGCTGACCGATTCGATGAAGTCGGGCATCGGCTCGCTGGTGGATGCCGATATGGAAGAGGCGTCGGCCCGGTTGCAGGCGTTGCAGGTGCAGCAGCAACTGTCCACCCAGGCTTTGTCGATCGCCAACAGCAGCCGCAATCGCTGCTGGCTCTGTTCCGGTAATCGCCGGATCCGGGGGGTGAAAGCCCCCCGGCCCAGTCCGTGCCACCCCAGCCAAATTCCCGGAAGGACATATTTTGACCGTTGCTACCAGCACTGCCCGCGCAGCCTATGGCCAGCGCGCGGCCCCGGTTCGCACGCCGCGGGCCCACGAATACGATCTGCTCGCCCGCTGCACCCAAAAACTCGCCATGGCCTGGACCCGCCGGAAAGAGGACTTTCCGCAGCTTGCCACCGCCCTGACCGAAAACCTGCAACTGTGGTCGGCGCTGGCCGCCGATGTGGCCGAACAGGGCAATGGCCTGCCGGCCCCACTGCGCGCCCAGTTGTTTTACCTGTATGAATTCACCGCAGGCCACACCCGCGCCGTGCTCGACAACCGGGGCAGCGTTGAGGTTCTGGTCGACATCAACACCGCCGTGATGCGCGGCCTGCGCGGTGACGGAGGTGGCACATGAGCGGGCTCGTCCTGAAACTGGGGCCGCATGAGCGGGTATTGATCAACGGGGCGGTGGTGGAAAATGGCGACAAAAGGTCGCGGCTGGCCATCATGACGCCTAATGCCAATATCCTGCGCCTGCGCGACGCCATTCATCCGCAAGAGGCCAATACGCCGGTCAAACGGGTCTGCTATGTGGCACAATTGGTGCTGACCGGCGATGCCACGGCGGGCGACACGCGTCAGCAGTTGTTGCGCGGCATCGAACAGTTGAGCCAGGTTCTGACCGATCATGACAGCCGGACCCAGCTGAACATCGCCACCAAAGCCGTGCTGGAAGATCAGCATTATCAGGCCCTCAAGGCCCTGCGCACGCTTTTGCCCCGCGAAGAGCGGCTGTTCGCCGCAGCCCCGCGATGACCTACACGCCGGTCCTGCCCTTATCTGGCTATCCGGGCTGGACCTTGCTGAAACGGACCATGCCGGCCCAAACGGCAGCCTTCAACAAATCACCCGAGATTGTGCGCGACACCGACTATTTTCGCGCCACAATTGGCACGGTGAAGACCGCCGACCAGCTGGTGAACAACCGCAGGCTCCTGAGCGTTGCCTTGGGGGCCTTTGGGCTGGATTCCGATATCGACAACAAGGCCTTCCTCCAGAAGATTCTGACCGACGGGACGCAAAACCCTACCGCACTCGCCAACCGGCTGACCGACAAACGCTATGCGCAATTTGCGGCGGCGTTCGGGTTCGACACGACGACGCCTGCAACCCAGACCACCGGTTTTGCCGACACAATCGTGACCGCCTACAAAAACCGAGAGTTTGAAAGTGCGGTCGGCACTCAAGATGAAGACCTGCGGCTGGCGCTGAACGCGCAACGCGAGCTTACCGACCTCGCCGGAAAACCCAGCAGCGAGACGGTGAAATGGTTGAACATTATCAGCAGCGCGCCGCTGCGCACGGTCCTGCAAAAGGCGCTCGGGCTGCCCGCCAGCATTGGGGCTTTGGATCTGGACCAGCAGTTGGGCATCTACCAGACCAAGGCTCAGGCGGTTTTCGGCAACAGCAGTGTCAGCCAGTTCGCCGACAGCACCAAGATGGACAGTCTGGTCAAACGGTTTCTGATCCGCAGTCAGGCTGACCAGTTGATTAGCCAGAACAGCAGCGGGTCGATTGCGCTGACCTTGATGCAGCAGACCCGCGCCAATATGTCCTCAAGCTGAACGCCGGGCCAAGGCAGCGGCCAGTCGGCGAAAGCTGCCGGCTATGCCATCTTCCGGCGCGTCCTCGCCCAGAAACCCATCCAGCGCGGGCCAGACCCGGATGGCATTGTCGATCAAGGGATCCGAGCCTTTGGTGTAAAGCCCCGCCTGAATCATCAGTTCAGCCCGGTCATAGGCGCCCAGCAGGCGGCGGGCATGTGCTATATCGGCATTCTCATCGGCAGTCGCAGCCTCAGGCAGGCTGCGCGAAACGGATCGCAACAGGTCAATCGCCGGATAGCGGCCGCGTTCGGCGATTTTACGGTCCATCACGACATGGCCGTCCAGAACCCCGCGCAGGATATCGGCAATCGTCTCCTCCATATCCGAACCGGCCACCAGCACGGTAAAGACCGCCGTAATGTCACCGGAGTTTTCCGGCCCCGGCCCGGCACGTTCGGCCCAGGCCATGATCGCGGGCGCCACCGAGGCGGGATAGCCGCGTAAGGAGGCCTCCTCCCCGCCGGCAAGGGCAACTTCGCGGTGTGCTTCGGCAAAACGGGTGACCGAATCAGCCAGCAGCAGCACGTGCAGGCCCTGATCGCGGAAATGTTCGGCCACCGCCATCGCAGCCCAGGCACAGCGGCGCCGGACCAGGGCGGATTGGTCCGAGGTCGCGGTGACGACGACGGCGCGCCGCATCCCTTCGGGCCCCAAGACCCGCTCGATAAATTCGCGCAGTTCGCGGCCGCGTTCGCCGATCAGCGCGACGACGACGACATCGGCGGTAACCCCGCGCGCGAACTTGCCAAGAAGGGTGGATTTTCCGACCCCGGAGCCGGCAAAAAGCCCGATCCGCTGACCGCGCACCACGGGCAAAAGCGTGTCAAAGACCGCAACGCCGGTCTGCAGGCGTTCGCCCAAACGACGGCGCGTGGCCGCAGCCGGAGCCGCAGCCAGCAAGGACCGCATCCGTGGCCCCTTGAAAATAACCCGCCCGTCCAAGGGGTTACCAAAGGGATCTATCACCCGGCCGATCCAGCTGTTGTCCGGCGAGATCCCGGCCTGGCCGATCAGCCGGACCAGCGCACCCATCGCCAGACCCTCGGCCATCTGATCGGTCAGCACGGTGATGGCATCGGAACGCAAGGCCACCACCTCGCCGCCCAGTTTGGCACCGATCACAACCCGGTCGCCGAGACAGGCCACATCCTGCAGCCCGCGCACAATCACCGTGCCGCGCCCGATCTCGGTCACCCGGCCCATCCGGACTTTCTGTGCGACCGTCGCGATTTCAGACAGCAATGCATCAAAAACACCAGACATGGAATTCTCCCTTCGTTCTCTCGAAACCCTTTCTAAAGGAATCAGTCTTAAGCCTTGGTGAAGTAGGTCGAGGGAGAAGCCCGAGATGTTGGAAAGTCTAAGCATCACACGGATGGCGGAAGCGCTGGCAGATCACGCAGCGTCGCGGCTGGATCTGATCGCCCGCAATGTCGCCCAGGCCGATACGCCGGGCTACAAGGCGATGGACTTGGCCGATTTCTCCCAAGTGTACCGGGATGCGGACGGCGGGATGCGGGCCACGCGGCCTGGCCATTTCACCGCTGCCATGACGGCCCTGCAGCCGGTAGCGCAGCCCTCGCACGGCGAGGCGTCGCCCGATGGCAATACGGTGTCGATCGAAAAGGAAATGGTGAAATCGGCAGAGGTTCGGCAGGACCATGACATGGCGTTGTCGGTCTATCGCAGCACGCGCGACATTTTGCGCGCCAGTCTTGGCCTCCGGTAAGCCATGGCAGATCTGATCACATCGCTGTCCTATTCAGCGTCCGGGATGGAGGCGCAGGCCGCCCGGCTGCGCCATGTCGCAGAGAATATCTCAAACGTGGACACGCCCGGTTATCACCGCAAGCTGGTGTCCTTTCACGAAAACATCGACAGCGGCACCGTGGAAACCGGCCCGGTCAGGTTGGACAGAAGTCCGCTTGACCAGGTCTATGACCCCGGCAATCCGCTGGCCGATGCGAGCGGCCATTATGACGGTTCAAACGTCGATCTGGTGGTCGAAGTGGCTGACGCACGCGAAGCGCAGCGCAGTTATGAGGCGAACCTCAAAATCTTTGACCAGGCCCGGTCGATGACCCAGGGCCTGTTCGACCTGTTGCGAAGGTAATCCAGAATGGACGTCAGAACTTCCTACGCAGCGCAAATCTATGCAAAAGCGCGCTCGGCTGCGGCCCCCACGCCGCAGTCGGGCGGTGCCGAAAGCAGTTTGGGCCAATTTGCCCAAAGTTTTGCGGATACGCTGGCAAAAGGCGAGCAAACCGCGAAATCGGCGATGACCGGTGGCGCCGATCCGCATGCTTTGGTCGAGGCTTTGGCCAATTCTCAACTGGCGGTCGAAACCGTGACGACCGTGCGTGACAAGGTGGTCGAGGCCTATCAGGAAATCCTGAGGATGCCGATATGAGTGATACAGTTCTGTTTGACACGCTGCGGCAGGCATTGTGGATCGCGGTGGAAATGTCGATGCCCTTGCTGACCGTCGGCCTGGTCGTGGGCCTCGCGGTCGGGTTGTTTCAGGCCCTGACTTCGGTTCAGGAAAACACCCTGACGTTCGTGCCGAAAGTCGCCGCGATGATGGTGGTGTTCTGGGTCTCGATGAGCTTTATGACCTCCACCCTCCTGGCGTTTTTCACGACCACCATCGTGCCGATGATCGCGGGGAGTTAAGCGATGGATGCCTCTGGCTACGTCACGCTCAGCCGGCAATCCGGCCTTCTGCATCAGATGGCGTCGATCGCGAACAACATCGCCAACGCTTCCACCACCGGGTTCAAGCGTGAGGGGACGATTTTCTCCGAATACATCGCGCGGACCGGCGACGGGCCGTCGTTGTCGATGGGTTTTGGCAACACCCGTGTGGTGGATGTGCAACAAGCCGGCGTCAGTGCCACCGGGGGCAACCTCGATTTCGCCGTCGAGGGCAGCGGGTTTTTTCTGATCGACACGCCACAGGGCCAGATGCTGACCCGGGCCGGCAGCTTTACCCCCGGGCCGGACGGCACGCTCCAAACTGCCGATGGTTTTGCCGTGCTGGACGGTTCAGGCTCCTCGATTTTCATACCGCCCGACGCCAAGAACATCGGGCTGGCGCAAGACGGCACCTTGTCCGCCGATGGGGTTCCGCTGACCAAACTTGGCCTGTGGCAGCCGTCTGACCCGCTCACCCTGACCCACCAGCAGGGCACTTTGTTTTCGGCCAGTGGCTATCAGCCTGCGCAGGGTGCCAAGCTTATGCAGGGGTATCTTGAGGAAAGCAACGTCGACCCGATCAGCGAAGTGGCCAAGATGATCAGCGTCCAGCGCGCCTATGAACTGGGCCAAAGTTTCATGGACCGCGAGGATGACCGCAGCCGCACCGTCATCCAGACGCTTGGCCGATAGGAGGATAGGATGAACGCCCTGCAGATTGCAGCCTCGGGGATGGCAGCACAGCAAATGAAGGTGGAGGTCGTGTCCAACAACCTCGCCAACATGTCGACCACCGGCTACAACGCCCGCCGCGCCGATTTCGCCGACCTGATGTATCAGCAGGTCCAAAAGCCGGGCACCATCTCGTCGGAAAGCGGGACGATGCTGCCGACCGGCGTGCAATTGGGCATGGGGGTGCGGCCGTCCTCGGTTTCGGTGGTGCTCAAACAAGGGACGCCGATCCAGACCAGTGGCGATCTTGATCTTGCGGTGGATGGCAAAGGCTATCTGCAGGTGACGCTGCCGTCGGGCGCGGTTGCCTATACCCGTGATGGCGGGCTGAAACGCTCCGCCGACGGGCTGATTGTCACTTCGGACGGCTACCAGGTTAATCCCGGCATCACGATCCCGGCGGATGCCAAAAGCATCTCGATCAACCCGAACGGCGAGGTTTACGCCTATTTCGAGAATCAGGTGGCCCCGACCTTGTTGGGCCAGTTCACTTTGGCGACCTTTACCAATGAAAAGGGGCTGGAGGCGACCGGGTCGAACCTGTTTCTGGAAAGCCCCGCGTCTGGCCCGGCGATTGAAGGCACGCCGGGCACCAACGGTTTTGGACTGGTGCGGCAAGGCTATCTGGAGGAAAGCTCGGTCGATTCAGTGTACGAGATCACCGAATTGATCAAAGCCCAGCGCGGCTACGAACTGAACGCCAAGGTTATCACCGCGGTGGACGAGATGATGTCCACGACCACGCAGGTGAAGTGATGCGACTGGCGCCGTTCCTGATGCTGTTGGCCAGTCCCGCCTGGGGCGACAGCATGGTGGCCGCCCGCACCATCCGCGCGCTTTCGGTGATTGGCCCCGAGGACATCGCCATGGTCGCCGCCGAAATTCCCGGCGCATTGACCACGCCCGACGATGCCGTGGGGCAGGAGGCAAGGGTCACGCTATACGCAGGTCGTCCGGTCCATGAAGGCGATCTTGGTGCGCCCGCCGTGGTCAAACGCAATCAGATGGTGCGGCTGGTGTTTCAGACCGGCGGTATCACGATTCACACCGATGGCCGCGCACTTGAACGCGGTGCTGCGGGCGATGTGATCCACGTCATGAACATGGCCTCGCACACGACGGTCCTGGGCTCGGTCGGCCCGGACGGCAGCGTGAGCGTCGGACCGAACAGCAAGGGAGGCTGATGATGCGCAAAATTTGGGTTGGACTTGTTGTTCTGGCCGGATGCGGCAGCCTCAATAAGGTCGGGCGCGCGCCGGAATTCTCGCCATTGGCGGGCAACAGCGAGCATAGTGCGATGTATTCCGCGTTGCCGCAAACCGCCGATAACCGCGGTCCTACCGAGCAATCCTCGCTTTGGACCTCGCAGCGCAGTTCGCTTTTGGGCGACCATCGGGCCAGCAAACGCGGCGATATCCTGACCGTGGTGGCCCAAATCGACGATCAGGCCACGATCAATGATTCCAGCGGCCGCAGCCGGACCGCCTCGGACAAGGTCGGTGTGCCCTCGCTGTTTGGCATTCCCCAACGCCTGGATGCGATTTTACCCAATGGTGCCACCTCGGCCAGTCTGGTATCGGCCAATTCTGCCACAACCTTTGCCGGCACCGGCAATGTGGCGCGCAAGGAAAAGGTGACGCTCCGATTGGCCGCGACCGTGGTGGAGGAACTGCCCAACGGGGTTTTGCGGATCGAAGGCCAGCAACAGGTGCGGGTCAACAACGAAATGCGCGAGCTGCTGGTGAGCGGCTTTGTGCGGCCCGACGACATCTCGCGCCAGAACGAGATCACCTATGACAAGATCGCCGATGCCCAGATTTCCTATGGCGGCCGTGGCCAGATCTCCGATGTCCAGCAGCCCGCCTGGGGCCAGCAGGTCGTCGATCAGATCATGCCGTTCTGATCATGATGATCCGCAAGATACTTCCCCTTCTGCTTGGCATCATGGGCCTGCTTGGCGGCGCGAGTGCGGGATACTTCCTCCGCCCGGCCGCCGACCCTCTGGCCAGCGCAAAGGCTGAAAAGGCCGCTCAGCCAGACCCGGCTCTCACGCCGGAATATGCCAAGATTTCCAACCAGTTCATCGTTCCGGTGATGCAAAATGGCAAAGTTTCCGCCATGGTCATTCTGTCGCTGAGCCTCGCCATGACGACCGGCAATTCGCCCGAGGTCTATAGTGCCGAACCGAAACTGCGCGACGTGTTCTTGCAGGTCATGTTCGACCACGCAAATGCGGGCGGTTTCAGCGGGTCTTTCACCGATGGGTCAAACCTTGTTTTGCTGCGCACTGCCCTGCTGGAGGCGGCCAAGTCGGTGCTGGGCGACAAGGTGAGCGACGTTTTGATCACCGACATCGTCCGGCAGGACAGTTAAAGCGGATTCCGAAAAGTGTGACGCGGTTTTCGAAAAAAGATGCGCGGAACACCAAAGACGTAAAGCGGTTGTTGGAGTCTTATCAAACCCAAACCGCTTTAACGCTTCGGCGTGCGATCAGCCAGCTTCTGAACCACCTGGTTTCGACCAAAGGCACCCGCAGCCGCTTGCCGCGCTTCAACCCATTCCACGGTCTGCCGCGCCAGTATCAGGTTGATTTCCGACCGGCGTTGATCGGCCCAGAGTTCATAGCGCATGGCCACATCTGCGGCCAAAACCAGCGGCAGATCATTGGGTGCGGCCGGACGGTTCAGCTCTGCCATCCGCGCAAGACTGTGCTGCCGGGCGCGGGCGGCTTTTTCCAATGCCAGCATCTTGGTCTCCAGGATCAGGTTGCTGACCTGCGCCAGTCGCTGCAACTTTTCCTTGTCACTCATGGGCGTCTGACTTTCGCGCGCTTGCGCATGGCTTCGGCAAACCGGATCGCCGCCGCCACGGATTTGTAATGCTCAAACCGGATCGGATGGCCAACCTCGACGCTGGCGTAAATCGCCCGCGCGGTGGGCGGATCCCGGTGGATCGGCACCCCCGCTTCGGCCGCCTTTGCGCGAATTCGGGCCGCGATCACATCGACGCCTTTGGCAAGGCAGATCGGTGCCGACTTGTCGCCCCGCCGCCATTTGAGCGCCACAGCATAATGGGTCGGGTTCACGACGATCACATCCGCGCTTGCCACGTCCTGCAACATCTGGGTCAGCGCAATCTCGCGACCCTTTTGCCGGCGATGCCCCCTCATATGCGGGTCGCCCTCGCTTTCGCGGTGCTCTTCAACCACCTCTTGCCGGGTCATCAGGTTGCGCCGCCGGTGCTGCAGCCACTGCCAGCCATATTCGAGCGTGCCGAAAACCAGACTGGCCAGAAACGCCATGACCAAAAAATGCAGGATGATCTGCATCATCAAAAGCGAGGTTTGGCCGGCCGAAAGTCGCGGGCTCATCATCACAGCCCCGGCGTATTGTGTCCCAAGCTCCAAAACCAGCACGCAAACCACGATCACCTTGAGGAAGCTTTTGCCAAACGAAAACAACCCCTCGCGCCCGAACTTTTGCCCCAGCGCCGCAATTGGTGAGATGCGCGACCACTTTGGCATGATCCGCTCTGGTGCGATGGTAAAGCCGCGCTGGAGGGCGATGGCCGCGACGGCTGCGGCCATCGGCATCAGCAACAGTGGCAGAAGCGGTAAGCCAAAACGGGTTAGCAACCCCATGGTGGGCGCGCGGGCGGAGGCCACCATCGCTTGCGACAACCGATCCGACTGCTCGATCAGCGTGACTGCTGCGGCACCCAAGGCGCTGACGACATAACCGCCCGACAGGCTGATCGCCAGCGCCGAACCGCCATAAATCGCGGCCGTGGCGAGATCCAACGAGCGGGGAACGTCGCCGCGTTTGCGCGCCTCATCCAGCCGTTTTTGCGACGGTTCGTGAGATTTTTCGCTGTCATTGTCAGCGCCGCTCATGGCGAAAGCTTGACCGGATTGGCCAGAAAGCTGTCAAATCCTGCCAGCCACAAGACGAGCAAAAGCGGCACCAGCATCGCCATCAGAAAAAGGGCGCCCGCCGTCATTGCGGGCGCCCCGATCATCGAAACCGGCATTTGCGGCATCGCGCGGTTGATCACACCCAGCGCCAGGTTGTAGATCACCGACGCGATGACAAACGGTGCTGCCAGCGAAAATGCCAGAACCGTCGCCTGCACCACCCGGCTTACCCCCCAATCGGCGAAGTCTGCGCTATTGGGGAAGTGACCGGCCGGCAGAAACTTGTAGGACAGAATAAGCAGACTGGCGGCCTTGACATGCAGCCCTGCGCGTAACGCAAGCGCGAGGCTGGCCAGCACGAGCAGGTTGCCGATCGCCGGTTGCGGCTCGGGGGTGGCCCCGCCGAACAGCTGCGAAAGCGAGGTGGTCTGCGCAATGATCGACCCCGCCATCTGCAGGGCCAGGACGAAAAGCCGCATCCCGATCCCCAAGGCAAGTCCGGCCAGAACCTCCTCGGCCGCGGCGATCGGCATCGAGGGTAAACCTTGCAGTTCGCTCGCGACCGCAGGTGCGACGATGGCAGAAAACGCCAAAGCCGCCACCAGGCGCACCCGTTGCGGCACCGCCTGGTCGCCGAAAGCCGGCATCAGAAACACCGCCGCCCCGACCCGCAAGAACACCAGTGCTGCCACCCAAAGCCAGTCTTGCGTCACACCGGCGGCCTGCAACAACTGGGCCATGAGGTCATTCATAGCGGAACCACGCCGACCAGCGCCGGCCGCGCCTCCATCCCGATTTCCTCGTAAGACAGAACCGGGGCCGACAGCCCTTTGGCCCCCATCACCGTGCGCAAAAACCGCCGTCGCAGGGTCGAGGTGACCAGTGCCGGGAACGTCCCCGCTTCAGCCGCTTTGTTCAGTTTTTCGGCCAAGCCATTGGCAAGACGGCTGAATTGATCGGGCGGCAAGGCCACGTCGCGCTGGCCACGATCCCCCTCAATCTGGTGGGTCGCAAAGGTCTTTTCCCATTCCGGCGCCAACTGGATCAAGGGGATCGTGCCATCCTCACGTTTCAGTTCAGCCACCAGTTGAAAGCCCAGACGCTGGCGGACGTGTTCGCAAATCGCTTCCGGCGTCCCCAAGCTGCGCGCCTCGGCCGAAGCCTCAAGGATCAGCGGCAGATTGCGAATTGAGACTTTTTCTTCCAGCAACAGGCGCAGGACGGTCAGAAGCGTGTCCATCGGGACTTTATCGGGCACCAACTCGTCCAAAAGGCGCTTGTTTTGATCGGCGCGCGTGACGTCAGACACTTTGACAAATTCATCCAGCAAGCGGCGCAAGCCGCGCAGCGACAACAGACGGGCAAGATTGCTTTTGATCACCTCAAGCAGATGGGTCGCCAGAACTTCGGGCGGCGAGACGACGGTAAGGCCCGCAAAAACCGCATCTTCTTGCGTGTCGGGCCGGATCCAGCGGGCTGGCGCACCATAGACAGGTTCTTTGACGTCAATGCCGTCGGGGGCAGAAATCCCTTCGGCCAAGAGCACCAGCGCACGGTCGGGGACCAACTTGTCGCGCACCTTTTCCACGCCCTGAAGCCGGATGGAATAGGTACCAGGGTTCAAAGTCGCCTCGTCCGTGAGGCGAATTTCGGGCAGAATCAACCCGTAGTGGGCAGCCACATGGTTGCGCATGTTCGAAATCCGCGCGTCCAGACCGGTGGCGGTGTCGAGCACCATGGCGACGAGGTTGGGCGCAAACTCGATATGAATCTCATCAAAATCAAGGATATCGCCAATGGACTTCTTCGCGGGTGCCGTGGCAATCGCCTCTGCCTCGGCGGGCGCTGTCGGATTGCGCCGGAGCGCCCGCCAGCCCGCGGCTGCCAAAGCGCCCGAGCCGACCATAAAGGGGAAAAACGGCATCCCAGGCACGACGGCGATCAGCGCCATCACCAAAGCCACCGTGCCCAAAGCCCCCGGATAGCGGCCAAGCTGGGCGAAGAACGAGATGTCGGTCGCCCCAACCGCACCGCCCCGTGCCAGCAAAAGTGCGGCCCCGACCGAGATGATCACTGCAGGAATTTGGCTGACCAAACCGTCGCCAACGGTCAAAATCGCATAAGTTTCAAAGGCTTTTGCCACCGGCATCCCATGGACGAACACCCCCATGATCAAGCCCATCACGATGTTCAAACCGGTGATCATCAAGCCCGCCACCGCATCGCCCTTGACGAACTTTGACGCGCCGTCGAGCGAACCGAAAAAGTTCGTCTCGGCCAATTCCTTCTCGCGCCGGGCTTTGGCTTCGGTGTGGGAAATTGCACCGGCGGCCATATCGGCGTCGATCGCGAGTTGCTTGCCCGGCATTCCGTCCAGCGCAAAACGCGCGCCAACCTCCGCCATCCGGCCCGCGCCCTTGGTGATGACGACAAAGTTCACAATCAGCAGAACAAGAAAAATCACGAGCCCAAGCAACAGGTTACCGCCCATGATGAAGGTGGCGAAACCTTGGATCACATGCCCGGCTGCTCCGGTCCCGGTATGGCCTTGCCCGATGATCAGTTTGGTGGAGGACACGTTCAGCGAAAGCCGCAGCATCAGCGAGACCAGCAGGATGGTCGGAAAAGCCGAAAACTCCAGCGGCCGTTCGATAAACAGGGTCACCGTCAGCATCAGAATCGCCAGCGCGAAGGACAAGGCCAGCCCGATGTCGAGCACCCAGGCCGGCACCGGCAGCACCATCATCAGAATCACCCCCATCAGGGCGAGGGCCAGCAAAATCGTCGGCCGAAACAGCGTGGCAGGGTCGATCTGGAAGCCAAACATCAGGAATTTCCCCCGATCAGACGCCCGCGCGCGCTGGTTTCAGGCACGATGGAGCCAAAGCCGCCTTGCGCACCAGGTTGCAAAAGGGGAAAATTATTCGCGCGTGGCGGCGGGGCGGCGGCAGTTTCTGCCACCATTGCAGCCTCCGGCCCGTTCAGAACCGCCTTGACCTGGTTAAGGTAGGCGTGGGCGAGGTCCGGAGAGCGCGAATGATAGCTCGCCACCGCATCTGCCCAGTTCCCGGTTTCCTGATACAGCGACATCAGGAACCCGGCCGCATAACTGGCGTTCTTTTCAGGGTCAAACATCGCGTCAAAGGTCGAAAATGCGGAGCCATGCCAGCGGATGTTCAACTGGAAACAACCGATGTCAAAGGTACCGGTCCCATCGGTCAGATGGGCTGCGGCGGCGGCGACAGCTTCGGCTTTGGAATCGTAGAATGCGCCCTTGCCATCGGCGTTGATCGTCCAGGGCCACGGACTTAGGCTGCCGTCGTGCCTGCGCCCGGTTTCAACACGGGAAATCGCCAGCAATATATCGATCGGCACGCCGGTTGCCGTCGCAGCATGCGATGCGGCGCGGTCACATAAGGTGCCGGGATCAGCGGCAGCCCGCACGGTCTCAGCACCGACCGAAACGCCAAGCACTCCAACGGCACAAGACGCCCAGCGAAAAAAAGCATTTTTTGTCACGGGCTTCACCCTATCTCGACCTGCTTCTGCAAGCCTCTCGTGAGACTAGCGTCGAAACCTTACCGAGCCGTAACCACCCGAAGTTTCGCCGACATCGCGCAACAAAAGAATATCTGCCGACCCGCACTCCCGACTACTGGGTTGGCGAAACCGGCGATTTCACCGAATTGAGCAGGGCTGTGATCGCATCCCGCGTCGCCGCGCTGTCTCGTACCAGCGCTTTGTTGCGGGCTATCGGTCCGAGAACCCCGATCGACGCGTGCGGCTCTGCAATGGCACTGCCGGTCGTGCTCTGCGCATCTGGTACCACAATGGCTGCCACCGCTTTCCAAGGATCGGGGCCGTCTTGCGCCACGGTGTCCCAAGATTGCGACCGATTGAGCGCCGACCAGCGTTGGTCAGACTTGCCCATCTTGGCATAGAGGTCGGCCGCAGCCTTTTCGTCGCCCAACGCGTGGAGAGCGTCGGCTTTTACTGCCAAGGCCGGACTTGATAGATCGGTTTGCAGGATCGACAAGGCCGCTTCGGGCCGACCTTGCGCCAAAAGGGTGCGGGCTTTCAGGAGATCGGGTGCCGCATCATCCAGTACGAGCCAGCGCGCTGCCTGATCGGCAAGCCCAAGGCCCAGCATCCGGTCAGCAATGAGCGATGCGGCCCGCTTCGCCTCTGCAGGCAAAGGATCCGTCGCGGCCAGAGTTGCATGCGCCAAAAGGGCACTGTCAGGCCCGGCCAGCGCCAGAACCTGCCAAAGCGTGGCAGTAGCATCCGGCGCTTGCGGGATTTCGGCAAAGGCTGTGTCAAAATCGCCGGAGGCTGCATGGGCCAGCAGCAGCGCATGGCGATAGCGCGGGGCAGCGGCACTGCCTTCCCGCTCTTTCAGCAGCCCTTCGAGGGTCTGGACCTGATCATAACCGATCGATTGGCCCAAGGCCGCCCGCTGTTCCACCAGGTCGACCAAAGCATCCGCCGCAGCCGGGCCCGAAGCGCTCGCCAAGGGTTCCAGCTTGGCTTCGGACCGCCCGGGCTTGCCAAGGGCGCGGTCCATCGCGGCAAGCATCAGCACGATACCCGGACCGGGATCACCGGGGGCCCGCAACACCGCATCCCGCAAGGCGGTGGCAACCGAGATGTCGTTGGCCGCCAGAAATCGGTCGACCAGCTGCGGCCCCAACAGCTTGCGCAGATGCGGGGGCAGGGCGGAAAAACTGCGCAGGACGGCGGATTTGCCAGTTTGCTCGGTTGGGCGTGCGTTGGGATTGGCCAGCGTCGCCCACAGAGCAGCGGTGCCGCCACACTCCTCCATCCCGAGGAATGCCGGGGTTGGGTCGGGTTCGTCATCGAGGATATGCGCCATGCTCTGCCAGATTGGCGTGTCCGCCAAATTGCCCGGAAACGACCGCGCAAGACTGGTCGCCTCAGCACCAAAGCCCAAAAACAGCTGAAACCGGATCGCGCGCGTGACCGCATCGGGGTCAGGTCGGTCAAACTCGCCGGTCAGACCCTGGCGTTCAGGCCCGATCTGATCGGAAATCGGTCGGGAGGCGCCCCAGGCGGGCAGGTCGAGTTGGTCATCCGACAGGCACGCCGCACCCTGCGCCGTCAAGGGTACGCGGGCTGACCCTTTTTGCCGGATGACAAGACCGGGCGTCTCGCCCAAATGGATTTGTACAGATGGGCCCGGGGTCGCAGCCGTCCGCGGCATTTTCTTCGGTTTTGCCATATCAACGATGCCCTGCGAGGCGCCACGGCTCATCTCTTCAATCAGCGACAATCGCAGCGGCTCAAGCGAGGGGTCGGCTGCGAGCAGCCCATCATTGGCGGTGGTCGCCAAAGCGGGGTTGAGCGGGGCTTCCGCTGCAACCGGGCCAAGGGCAACTTTCGTCCAGTCATAAGTCGGCAGCGCAGGCGTTAGCTTGATTTCAAACGGAGCTTCGACCACCGCAACCGGGCTGTCGATCGGCTGTTCGAACGACGACCCTTTGGGCGGCGCGCCGTCATAGAGATCGACCACCACGGTGCCGGGCCGAAGTTCGAACGGCATGGCGTAACAGGTACAGGCGATGCCCAAATGCAGATCGCCGGTCTTGGGGTCTGCCGACAGGGCCGCGAGACGGCTTTTGCCAATCAGATCAAACGCTTTGGCCATGTTGTAGGTTGGCCGTTGGTTTTGCACGCGCAAGGTATAGCCATCCAGCGCGCGACCAACCTGCCAAAGCACCGGGCCGTCAAATTTCAGGACAAGCCGGGTAAAGCCCGGATGTTCGCCCGAAGTGACCGCAACAGGTCCGGCCGCAGCCTCAAGCGGACCCAAGACCAGCGCGAGCGCCAGGGCAGGCCAGAACCTCATGCCGCGTTATCCTGCTTTAAGCTGCGCAACACCTCTTCCACGGCGGAAAAGCTGGGGCGAACGTGATGCGGCGTATTCTGGCGACCAACCTCGATGCAGATGTTCGGCGGGTGCCGGTGCAGGTTGGCAATCAAGACCTCCCGGATCAACTGGTGGAAACAATTGTCCTCGTCGACCACCGCCTTGATGCGGGTCGACATCGGACCGATGAAACCATAGGCTAGGAACACCCCCAAAAAGGTTCCCACCAAAGCGCCACCGATCATGCCGCCCAAAATCTCAGGTGGCTGGTCGATCGAGCCCATGGTCTTGATCACACCCAGAACGGCCGCAACAATGCCGATTGCGGGCATCGCGTCGGCCATGCTTTGCCAAGCGTGGCTGCCGTGCAGGGCGTGGTGGTGCGCCTCTTCCATCCGCTTATCGAGAACCTCTTCCACCTGATGCGGGTCGTCGTAATTCATCGAAGCGGCGCGCAGCGTGTCGCAGATCAGTTCGACCACGTCATGATCGTGCTGGATTTTGGGATAGCGGCCAAAAATGCTGGACGCTTCAGGACTTTCCACATGCTCTTCCAGAACAACCGGGTTCGAGCGGGCCACGCGCACCAGATCAAACAGGAGCGCCAGCAAATCCCGGTAATCGCCCGCCTTCCATTTGCAGCCTTTGAAGACCTTGCCCAGATCCTTGGCCGCCTGTTTCACCGTGGCCAGATCATTGCCCAACAGGAACGCGCCAACCGCAGCCCCGGCAATCACGATCATTTCGTGCGGCACGGCTTCGAGGATGATGCCCATCTTGCCGCCAGCAAACATATAGCCGCCGAAGACCATCACGAAAATCATAATGATGCCGATTATGGCGATCATGGTCAGCCCCCGTTTGCTCGTGCAACTGCCATGCTTGACACCCTTGGGTTAAGAAAGCCTGAGCCTAATTCTTCGGCGCGTTTGCGTTGCGACCCGCGAGCAGGACCGACACCTGATAGGCCTTGTCCGGCTTCATCCCGGCCATGACTGCTGCGGCCGAGGCGGGTTGCATCCGGCCCAGAAACCCTGCAGCGAATTCAGGAGCCATCGTCTGAAACAGGGTTGCCGCATCGGCAGGCTTCATCGCTTCGTAGACCGCCGTCAGTTGGGTCAGGTCTTTTTCAGAGGCACCTTCCGCAATTGCGAGGGTGTTTTTCAGGCCATCTTCTGCGGTCTTCAGCTCCCCCATGCGTTTGCTGATCGCGAGGTCAGCCAGGTTCAGGGCTGCCATCCGTTCAGCCATCACCTGCTCTTGCGCCTTGACCCCGGTTTCTCGACCCTTCAGGGCTGCGGCCAAGGCTGCCGGTGGCGTTGGGCATTTGAGGGGTGCCGCAGAGGTTTCGCTGGTCGAATTGGCCAAGGCGGCCCCGATGCCCGCGCCAAGCCGCATGGCTCCGGAGGACGCCAGAATAAGCGCAAGAATCACCAGCACACTGCGGCTCGATTTGGCCTTGGGTGCGGTCATTCGGCGGCCTCCAAATCGGTGCGCGCCACGCGCCTGCGGACAAAGCGCAGTTTGCGGTCAGCATCCTCCCCCGGCTCGACCGGATCGGGCGGGGTCAGCGCAACCGGCTCGGGAAGATCATGCAGCGACGCCAGCAACAATTCGATGCGCGCGGCCGCAGCTTCGGCCCGCGCGGTCAGACCTTCCAGACTGGAGGCAGACCCCTTCGCCGCCGCGCCGGCTTTTTCCAGCGCTTTGGTCATGTCATCGACCTGCACCGACAGAACTGCAATCGCCCCGCCCATCCCGCTTTCCAGCGTGGTGAATTTCTTCAGCCGGGCGGCCAGCACATAACAATAAGTCGCAGCCCCAAATGCGCCAGCCGACAGAAGGAGGTCTGATATCAGGTTCATAAGTCCCTCTTAATCCAACACAAATTCGGTAACGAGCAGATCACGCACCCGACCCTCACCGGTGACAATCTGGATGCGCCGCAGCATCTGCGAGCGCAGGCGCACCAAAGCGTCAGGATCCTCAAGCTCTGCCAGCGCAACGGCGCGCAAGTAGCCGTTAATCACGTCCAGAATGCGCGGCACGAGGTTCGTCACCTCCGACGCCTTATCTTTGGCGACCTCAAGTTGGGCGGTGAATCGCAGGTGATGATTCTCCGCGGCTTTGCCAAGCGAGATGGTGACCGGCGTGATCGGCACAAAGGCTATTTCCGGCGCATCGCCCTGCGCGGCCTCTTTCGGGTGGGCTTCCGACGCCGGGGCCAGAATCATCCCGGAATAGACGGCATAAAAGCCACCACCGCCCAGACCCAGGAACAGCACCAGCCCGATGAGCATGGGCAGCTTCGACTTTTTCTTGGTGGCCGCGTCCTGCGGCACTTCGGCTTCGGCCAAAGGGACCTCCATCCTCGTTCTGAGACCAAAGATAGACCGGTTCCTACTAACCGATTGTTAAGACCGGCACTTCAATGTGTGCCGCAGGGGCAGAAGCCCTGAACGGAGTCGACAGTGCAGAATTTGCTTTCACTTTGGGCCAATCTTACCAACCAACGGCGCGCCATCGTGGTCGGGGCGACACTGGCCATGTTTCTGGCCGTTATCGGTCTTGCGCGCATGGCGGGCCAGGCAAACATGGCACTTTTGTACTCCGGGCTCGACAGTGCTGCCGCCGGGGCCGTGGTTACCGCGCTCGATCAACAGGCCGTCAAGTATGAGATTCGCGGCGATGCGATTTACGTCGACGAATCGCTGCGGGACAGTTTGCGCATGACACTGGCCGCACAAGGTTTGCCTGCGACCGGGGGCAACGGCTACGAACTCCTTGATAAGTTGTCAGGTTTTGGCACGACGTCGCAGATGTTTGACGCAGCCTACTGGCGCGCCAAGGAGGGCGAACTGGCGCGGACCGTGCTTGCGATGCCAGAGCTGCGGGCCGCGCGGGTCCACATTGCCGAAGCCCCCTCGCAGTTGTTTCAAGACAAGAACAAACCGACGGCGAGTGTGACTGTCACGACCAGGTCCGGCCCGTTGTCGTCAGCCCAGGCCAACGCGGTCCGCCATCTCGTGGCCGGGGCCGTATCGGGGATGCAGCCAGATGACGTAGCGGTGATTGATTCGGTGGCGGGCTTGATCCCGTCAGACAGTGATGCTGCGGCCCCCAATGCGGCGGGTCAGACCAAAGCGGCCGAGATCCGGCAGAATGTCGAACGCCTGCTGGCCGCCCGGGTCGGTCCCGGCAAAGCGGTGGTCGAGGTCAATGTCAATGTGGTGACCGACCGCGAAGAGGTCCACCAACGCACGCTCGACCCACAAGGCAAGGTCGCGATTTCCACCGAAACCCAGGATAAAACCGACAAATCCAACGGCAGCGATGGCAGCGTGACCGTCGCCTCCAACTTGCCCGGCGGGGCTGCGGGTGGCAGCGGCGCCAACCAGAGCCAAAGTTCGGACAAATCTGAACGCACCAATTACGAAGTCTCCGAGACGAACCGCCAGGTGATCAAACTGCCGGGTGCGACAGCCAAGCTTTCGGTAGCGGTTCTGGTCGATCAGGAAAAGCTCACCGCCAGCGACGGCACGGTCACCTACCAGCCGCGCACCGATGCAGAGCTTGCGACACTCAAGGAACTCGTGGCCTCAGCGGTGGGGCTGGATACCACGCGCGGCGATGTGCTCACGCTGAAATCCCTGCCATTTCAACACCAAGTCGCCGAAGGCAGCCTCGCCCAATCCGGATTTATGGCCGCGCTTGGCCCGCTCAATCTGATGTCGATGCTCCAGCTTGGCGTTTTGGCGTTGGTGGCACTGATCCTTGGGTTGTTCGTGATCCGGCCGATCCTGACCTCGACCGCGCGCGCGCAATTGTCGTCGCCGGTGATGCCCTTGGCCTTGCCAAACGGGCTGGGCAGATCAGCTCCCGCAGCGCTGAATGGTGAAATCGACGACGGCGGCATCTTCCCGCAAGTGGCTGATTTCTCGGAACAAGAGGCCGCGATGACCGGCGTGGAAACCGATCCGGTCGCCCGCCTGCGCCGTTTGATCGAAGAGCGTCAATCCGAATCAATCGAGATCCTGCGCTCCTGGATGGAACACGACGAGGAGCCAGCCTGATGGTCTTAAAGCTGGAAGTCTTTGATTGCGATCCAATAACCAGCTCATCGCACACCGTTGTTCTGGACCGGGTGGCGTTGGAGGATGAAAAACTCAGCGCCTACGAGATGGGCTATCGGGCCGGCTGGGACGATGCCAGCAGCGCTGTCAACGCGGATCAAACCCGCGCCTGCGCCGAACTTGCGCGCAACATGCAGACACTCAGCTTCAGCTATCATGAGGCGCGCGGCCATGTTCTGAAGGCGGTGGAGCCGCTTTTGCTGCAGATCGTTGGCCAGCTTCTGCCCGAAATCGCCCGCGAAACCCTGGCCCCCTTTGTGCTGGAAACCTTGATGCCCTTGGCCGAAACCCTTGGCGATGCGCCGGTCACACTCGTGATCAACCCGGTCGCGCGCGCGGCGGTTGAGGCTCTGCTCAACCAGGCAACCGGCCTGCCGATGACAATTGAGGAAGAGCCGACCCTTGGCGAAGGGCAGGTCTACATCCGGATGGGCTCTGCCGAAACCCAGGTCGATCTTGACCAAGCCACCGCCGACATCGCCGCCGCAGTACGCGGATTTTTTGATCTGACTGGAAAGGACCGACCCCATGGATAACCTCGCCGACAGCAACCCCTTCGCCCAAGTGCCGATCGAGGTGACAATCTCGGTCGGCAAGGCGCGGCCGCTGGTCAAAGACCTGCTGCGGCTGGCCCGGGATGCGATACTACCGCTGGACCGCCGGGTGGATGACCCGGTGGAGCTTTACGTCGGCGACCGTCTGATTGCGCGGGGCGAATTGCAAGAGATGGAGGGTGACCAGGCCGGCCAACTCGCCGTGCGGCTGACCGAGGTAGCCAATCTGCGGGGCGGGCTGTGAGGCTCATTCTGCTGGCCGTTGCGCTGGTTTTGGTCGCCCTACCCGCGCTCGCGCAATCGGTTTCGCTGGATTTCGGCAACAACGGCTCGCTCGCCACCCGGTCGGTCGAAATCATTCTGCTGATCACCTTGCTGAGTATCGTGCCGGGCCTTGCGGTGATGGTGACCTGCTTTCCCTTCATCGTCACGGTCCTGTCGATCCTGCGGCAGGCGTTGGGCCTGCAACAGTCGCCGCCCAATATGGTGATTGTCAGCCTTGCTTTGTTCCTGACCTGGTTTGTGATGGACCCGGTGTTTACCGAGGCCTGGACCAAGGGCGTGCAACCGCTCACCTCTGGTCAGATCGAGGTGCAACAGGCAATTCCGCTGATTCTGCAGCCGTTTCATGGCTTTATGGCCGGCCGTACCAACCCCGACACCTATGCAGCTCTGGCGGCTTTGCGCCCAGGGGAGGCTGCCAAACTCGCCGATGCACCGCTGTCCGTGCTGGTTCCGTCGTTCATGTTGTCGGAAATTTCGCGCGCGTTTCAAATTGGTTTTCTGATCTACCTGCCGTTCCTGATCATTGACCTGGTGACCGCCGCAATCCTGATGTCGATGGGCATGATGATGGTGCCGCCGGCGGTGGTGTCCTTGCCCTTCAAACTCGCGTTCTTCGTCGTGGCCAATGGCTGGACGCTGGTTTCGGGCGCTTTGGTGCGCAGTTATACCGGCGGCTGAAACCGAACCTTGCCCGTGCCAAATTGCCGCGCACCATACCGGGGCTATTTGGTTATGCCAGCCTCAGTTCACCAGAAACTCCGCATGCAACGCCCCGGCGGCGTTGATGCTTTTGAGAATGTCGATCATGTCATGCGGCGCCACCCCTAGGGCGTTTAACCCGGCCACCACCTGCGACAATGTGGCGCCACCCTGAACCTCAGCCAGACCGGTCCCCGGTGCATTCTGCACATCGGCAGAGGTCCGCGGCACCACGATCGTCTCGCCTTGCGCGAACGGGTTGGGCTGAACCACTTGCGGCATCTCATCGACCCGCAGCGTCAGATTGCCCTGCGCAATCGCCACATGGCTGATCCGCACGTCGTCATCCATCACGATCGTGCCGCTCCGTTGATCCACCACGACACGGGCGCGCTGTTCAGGCTCGACCGTCAGGTTTTCCAGCTTGGCAATCACCCGCGCGGGCGAGTCCATATGGGTGGCGTCAATGTTCAACGACACCGTACCGGCATCCTGCATCAGCGCCACTGTCTTGCCAAACGCATTGTTGATCACGGCTTCAATCCGCGATGCCGTGGTAAAATCGGGCGAGCGCAGTGCCAGACGGACCGAGTGCATCTGACTGAAATCAAATTGCACCTCGCGTTCGACATGCGCGCCAGACGGGATCGATCCCGCAGTGGGCACCCCCACCGTCACTTTCGAGGCCTGGCCTTCCGCCGATGCGCCGCCGGCAATCAGCGTGCCCTGCGCCACCGCATAGATCTGACCGTCGGCGCCGTTCAGCGGCGTCATCACCAACGTGCCGCCCAGCAGGCTTTTGGCATCGCCAATCGCCGAAACCGTCACATCAATCTGCGAGCCTGCGCGGGAAAACGGCGGTAAAGTCGCTGTGACAAACACCGCCGCCACGTTTTTCGGCTGAAACTGCTCGCCCGTGACGTTCACGCCCAACCGCTCCAGCAAATTGGACATGATCTCTGCGGTGAACGGCGAGTTGCGCAAACCGTCGCCGGTTCCGTTCAGGCCGACCACGAGGCCGTAGCCCACAAGGTCGTTGCCGCGCACCCCGTCAAACTCCACCAGGTCTTTGATGCGGATCGCTTCGGCGCTGACCGGGTGGGCCATAACGGCGAACAGAGCGACGGAAAGGGCGCGTAAAATCACAGGAAATTCACCAGGCTAAGGCGCGATGCGCGCGATGTGAGGGCATAAAGGGTCTGCAACTGGGTCTGGGTCTCTTGATATTTTGCGGCCGTATCATAGGGATCGACCGACAACAGATTCAGACGCGCGGTTTGCAGGACGTTGGTTTCGGCATCATTGCGGGTGGCGGCGTTCTGCAGCGCAGCCTCCGTCGTGCCTAGACGTGCGCCCAGCTGCGCAAAGCCGGATTGCGAGCTGGCAAGGCTTTCTCCGGCCCGCTTGGCCAGATCGGCCCGCGCGACATCGCTGCCCGCCAGAACGCCGCGCGATAGCAACGCCGCCATCGCAAGGCCTTTCAGCGTGGTCTGGATCGCCGGATCATTGGCCGTCACGTCAATCTGTGCGGTCTGGTCCGGGCCGACCGGCACCGGCCCCAAAACATCACCGCCCAGATAGACGGTGGCCTTATAGCCGTTCGGGTCGGCAAACCACGCATTCACCGCAGTTTCGACATCGGCGGAAGAAATTGCACCGGCGCCGGTGATCGCGGTCTGCAATGCGGTCAACATTGTGTCGGCGCTCGCCACCGCCGCGTGATCCGTGGTCTGGCCGGCAAACAGCGACCGTTCGCCAGCCCGCGTGTTCAACGCAGACATCGCAGTTTGGAGCCGGTTTGCGGCGTCCTGACCCAAAACATCAATCTGCTGCGGCGAACTGCTTGACGCTCCGGAGAGCAGGGACGTCCCGAGTGCCGTCGCCTGGCTGCTGATCGTGCCAAGGGCTGTCTGCATCAGGCTGGTGAAAATCTGGGTTTCCGAGGTCACCGAATGATAAGCCCCCAGTTGCGACAGGCTGGATTCAATCCCGGCGATCGGCACGAAATTGCCTTTCAGCGTCTGGGTCTGGTCTGCGGTCAGGCCAGTGGTCGCCTCGGTCGACAGCTGGGTCAACGCCTGTTTCAGGCTGGCACCGCGCCGGCTGAGGATCAGCGATTGTGCCATATCGCCAAGGGACAGGTTGTTCATCTTAGATATCCATCAGGGTTTGCATCATTTGATTGACGGCGGTTATGACCTTGGCATTGGCGGCGTAGCTTTGTTCGATCTGCAAAAGCGACTGCATTTCGTGATCGGTATCCACCCCGCCCTGCGCCTCCATCGAGGTGAATGTGTCCAGCCGGGTGGTGGCATAGGTGGATTCGCCCTGCGCTGAAAGTTTGGCCGTCGCGGTGATCGACAAAAGATCGCTCGCGAGGACCGAAAAGCTGCGCTGGCCGGCCATGAACCCGCCAGAAACCGGTGACCGGTCGGCCGTCAAAGCACTGCCGAGGTCGGTGATCAGGGCCGCATTGCCGACCGGCCCCGGCGCGGTGGCACCAAGACCATCGCGCAGCTTCCACAAAACGCCGCCCTGATTGGGGTCAACGGCGGCATTCAACTTGAGCCTTTGGGCCAGACCTACTTCATTTGCCGGATCAAACGCAGCGCCCGCGTCGGTGAACAGCCCGGCATCACCCGGCGCGCGGGTGGTATCCACACTGCTGGCCTGAAACCGCTCGACCAGGTCGCGCGCCACGCCGTCGATCTGGGCTTGCGCTTTGACCGCAATGTCATCGCGCACCGCGAAATTGGCGGCCAGCGACCCGCCCTGAATAACCGAGGAATCGCCCGACGTCGGGGTTGCCACGCCATTCAGCGTCAGACCCGACAGGCCACCGGACTGCAGCGTCATCTGCGGCCCAACCGAAGAGGAGGTGGCGAAGCCAAAGACCGACGGCACCCCGTCCAGCAGCACCCCGCCGCTGGTGGTGTACAGCGACACCGAGCCGTCGGTTTGTTGAATTTCGCGCAAAGGCACGATCTTTGCGATCTGGTCGATCACCTGTTGGCGCTGATCCTGCAGGGCGGATGTGTCTTGCCCCTGACCAAAACCCTTGCGGATCTGCACGTTCAGCTTTGACGCTTTATCGAGCGCGGAATTCAGTTGCGCCACCTCTGACCCGATTTCGGTGTCAGCGGAGGTGCGGGCGGACTGAACCTCTTTGCCGATCGCCGCGATGGAGCTGATCAAGCCGGTAGCGGCAGTGGCGATCGAACTTAACAGGGGCTCAGATTCCGGGTGCGCCACCGCCTGCGTCAGCGAGGAATTAAGCGCTGCCACCCGACCGTTCAGCGAATTAGGGTCATCGGGTGTGCCCATCAACATCTGGATGCGGGCATAAAAAGCGGTCCGCGTGTCGGCACTGCCCTGTTCGGATTGGGCCAATCTGCGGTCGTTGAGCAGCGGCTGATCGACGACCCGGGTGACGCCGACGATCTGGACACCTTGCCCGGTCGTGCCCACGGTGCGCGAGGTCAGTTGAAGCTCGCGCCGGGCATAGCCGGGTGTCGTTGCATTGGCGATATTGGACGACACCAGCTCTGCCGCTTTTGCGGCGGCAGTCAGCCCGGACAGGGCGCTGGATAGAGTACCCGCAATCGTCACCTAAACCCCCTATCGCTTGAGGTTCGCGGTTTCTTGCAGCATTTCGTCCACCGTCTGAATGACTTTGACGTTGGACGAATAGGCGCGCTGGGTCGTGATCAGGCTGGTCAGTTCCGAGGTGACATCGGTGGTCGATTGTTCCTGGCTGTAGCCGACCAGCTTGCCGGTCGGCCCATCACCCGAATTCCACAGATAGAACGGCCCCGAATCGGCCGACACCTGATAGGTCTGGTCGGAATGCGAGGTCAGACCGTTCGGATTGGCCACGTCCACCAACGGAATCTGGTAGATGATCTTGGAAAAACCCTGATCATAATTGGCGTGAAGATAGCCGTTGTCGTCAACCGCCACGCCCACAAGCCGGGCTACGGGTGTGCCGTTGGTGGCCTTGCCAATCGGCGCAAAGCTTTCCGACAGTTGGGTCATCCCGCCGGTCACGCCGACTGCCCCAATATTAAGGTCCACGTTACCGCCACCTACTACCAGTGGAATAACCCCGGTGGCAGCGTTATAATCCGCACCGGTGATCGTGCTGACCGAGGCAAGCGTGCCACCAGCGCCTTGGCTGCTGTCAAACGTGATGGTGTATTCGCCGATGACCGCATTGCCACTGGCGGTGTCAGTGATCGACATGTCCCAGGTGTTCGACGCGCCTGCTGCCGGAACCGACGGCGTAAATGTATAGTGCAAGGTTTCCTGGGTGCCGAGGTTGCCGGTGTATTGCACCGACATTTCATTGGTCAGCCCGTTCGCCCCGGCCTGGGTGGCCGTTGCCGGCAGGTTGGCGCCCAACGACATTTTAGTGGTAGGATTTGAGACATACTGGTTCTGGTCCAGCTTGACCGGTGTCATCGCCTTCATCGTGTCGCGCGGAAAGTTGCCCAGCGTGCCATCCGGGTTAGCTGGCCAACCCATCAGCACTTGGCCGGTCGGGTTGCGCAAAATACCATCCGCATCGGCCTTGAACGACCCGGTGGTTGTCAGCGAGATCGGATAATCCCCGTTGGCGCGATGCACAGCGTCAATCGTGGTCACGGCCATGAAGCCGCGCCCGTCAATCGCCAGATCGGTCGCATTGGCGGTGCCGATCAGGGGGCCATGTTCATCAATCAGCCGGTAGCTGGTCGAGCGGACTCCGCCGGCTGAATAGGCCGTGCTGAGGTCACCATGCACCACGACCGAATAGAAATCGGCCTGGGCCCGTTTGTATCCATAGGTGGAGGAGTTTGCGATGTTGTCTGAAATAGTTGCCAGACGGTTGGCATTCGCATTCAACCCTGCCACCCCCGCATTCAGCGAAGAGGAAATCGTCATCGATAGCGCCTTTCTGCAGCTCGACCTTACCCGGCCAAACTGACCGCTCCGATTTAAGATTCCGCTAACAGCTAAAATCCAATGCGCTTGTCACCGATTTTTGCGCAACAAGATCACCTCAATCCGGTTGTTGCGCATGGCGGTGGGATCGGCGGTGGCAGGCTTGCGGTCGGCATGGCCGCTGACACGCGCGATGCGGTTGGTGGACATGCCCTTGTTTTCCAAGAGTTGCCGGACAACCTGCGCGCGCGAAGATGACAAGTCCCAGGTCGGGTTTTTCATCATCATCACCGGATAGGCATGGACATAGCCGTCCACCGCGATCTGGTTTTTCGTCGCCGCAAAAACATCCGACAAAAGGCCCGCAATCGCGGTCAACATATCGGTCGGGTCGGCAGAATCCTCGGCAAAGAGCGGGGAGCCTGCCACGTCAAACATCTCAATCACCAGACCTTCATCGGTGACTTTGGTGACGACATGGCTCAAGAGGCTTTGCATCGTCTGACTTTCGCCGCCTTTGCCCTCCAACTTGCTTTGCAGACGCTTCAGGTCGGCCTCCTGCGCTGCGGCATCACGGCCAGACGTATCGCCGCCCGCCTCGCTGGATTTGCTGGCGTCGGCCGGGTTTGCGCCAGACTGGCCGGTGCCATTATGCGCCGATGTCTGGTCGCTGAAGATCGAATCGCCGCCAAACGCGCCGTCGCCGCCGCCAGAGATGCGGTTGATCGGAATCGTCGGATTGAAGTAATCCGCGATCCCCTTGCGTTGCTTTTCCGTCGTCGCGCCCAAAAGCCACATCAACATGAAGAAGGCCATCATGGCCGTCACAAAGTCAGCATAGGCAACCTTCCACGCTCCACCGTGGTGACCGCCGCCAACAATAATCTTCTTCCGTTTGATGATGACTGGCGCGGCATTTGCTTGCCCAGCCATTCCCACACCCATTTACTCACCCAAGGCCCAACTTACGGGAACTGCGTGAATGGCGGCTTAAACCTTGGCATTTTAACGGTTTTCCCACCGGCGCGGTCACACCCGGATCAGGTCTGCCCGCGCGGGAATCCCTATTGTGGCATAATCGGACAGAAACTGAACCGTGGCCGCACGCGACAGGCCGGTTTCGATCCGCACCCCCCGGCCGGCGGCAATGTCGACCCGAAGATGGCCGCCGAACTTGGCACGGGTTGCCAGAAAATCGTGAAACTCTTGCGCCGTCAATCGGCCGGGCCCGATCAAGGTCAGGTCAAAGCGCTGGAATGCCTGATCGACCCCCAATAGCCCCAAAGACCCAAACTTCGCCAGGATATGGTTCAGCATCCGGCGGTCCAGCCCGCTGGCGAGCACCGCCCCCAGCCCAGCGTCCGCGCAGCCCAGATGCACCAGATGGCGACGCAGCGCGCCAAGATCGACGTTCCAGCCGGCAACCGGCGCAAAAAGGTCATAGCGCGCATTGTTCTGCGCACTCAAGGTCGCCTGCACGCCCGGAATAGCCCGCAACGCGGCTGCAACCACTTCGGCCCGGTTCCGCGTCACGCCGGTCAGGACATGGCCAGACGGGCCACCAAAGTCGCGAACCTCGCCAAACCCAAGCCGCGCCAGCGCTTGGGTCAGATCAACCACCGCATCGTCGGTCGCCCGCAATGCGAGGTCAACATACTCGGGCTCGGCTTGCGCATCCACCGGGCGTATCGCCACATGCACCCCCATCGCGGTCAGCAAAGCGATTGCCTTGCGCGCCTCGGCCGGGGAAACCCGGGGCGCTATGACGCCACGGCCAAACGTCAAAAGCGCCTCGGCTGCGGCAAGGGTCAGCCCGAAATGCTGCACCACGATTCCGGCGGCGAGGTTGGCATGGCGGCCAGGTGCCAACAACGCGACCTGAACGGCATCGTCTGCAAGCTGCGGATAAGTCATTTTGTCCTCCTGTCGTTGCCGCAGACTATGCGTCTCCCCGTGTCACCATTGCGTGACTTACCCGTTAACGAAGCGTCAATTCGTTAACAGGTCAGTCAGAATGCCGGAGCAGTTTGACAGTATGGCGTGAATTTTGGGCGCGGATGCGGCGTTCAGATGACCGAAACCAGCCGCAACGCATCGTAAATCGCGGCATGGATGTTGCGCGCCTCAACCGCATCGCCGATGCGAAACAGCTGGAATCCGGCAGGCCCGCCGCCCAAAACCTGTGGCTGGGTGGCAATCAGCGCGTCGTGATCCACCGCACCAAGGTTGACCGAGCGTGGCTTCAGCGCGAAATACACCTCATCCAGCGGCATTGTGCCATGGTTCACTACAATCTGATCGAAATGCCGGCTGATCCCCAGTTTGGCATAGTCGCTGTCAATGTGCGCCTTGATCAGGTTGCCGTCCTGCTCAACCGAGGTCAACCGATAGGTCACCGTGAACGTCACCGCCTTACCCTGCAGCGCGCGCATATAAGGCACCAGGTTCATCGCCATCACATCCGGTGCAAAGGTCCGGTCCGGGGTCATCACCTCAACCACGGCCCCCGATTCGGCCAAAGTCTGTGCGGCCTGCAACGCGGTATGGTCGCCCGCATCGTCATAAAGCAGCACATTCTGCCCCGGCTTCACATCGCCCGACAGGATATCCCAAGCCGAAACCGTCAGGTGGTTACCCGATGCGAGAATGTCCTTCTGCGCCATCCCGCCGGTCGCCACGATCACCACATCGGGGTTCAACGCGGCGATATCCTCCGCCGCAGCCCAGGTGTTGAACCGAAACTCCACCCCCAAAGCCGCACATTGCGCCATCCGCCAGTCGATGATGCCAATCATCTCGGCCCGCCGCTTGGTCCGTGCCAGCAAGCGCACCTGACCGCCCGGCTGATCGGCCGCCTCCAACACCGTCACCTGATGCCCGCGTTCGGCAGCCACCCGCGCCGCTTCCAGCCCGGCAGGCCCCGCGCCCACCACCACAACCTGCCGCTTGGTAGTCGCCGGTTTGATCGTGTGCGGCATCATCTCCTCCCGCCCGGTCGCCGGGTTATGGATGCAAAGCGCCATGCCGCCCTGATAAATCCGGTCGAGACAATAGGTCGCCCCCACACATGGCCGGATGTCATGCTCCCGCCCCTCGACAATCTTCTGCACAATATGCGGGTCCGCCATATGCGCCCGCGTCATGCCCACCATATCCAACTGACCTGAGGCGATGGCATGCCGCGCGGTCGCAACATCCGGAATCCTGGCCGCATGAAAGGTCGGCATGCCCACCTCGGCCTTCATCCTGCCTGCGAAATCCAGATGCGGCGCCGACTTCATCCCATGGATCGGGATCACATCCGTCATCGCCGCATCGGTATGGATGCGGCCCCTAATGATGTTCAGAAAATCCACCAGCCCGGAATCGCGGAACATCCGGCCAATCGCCACGCCCTCATCGACACTAATCCCGCCCGGCGCCACCTCATCCGCCGTGTAGCGCATCCCCAAAAGAAAGCTCGGCCCAACCCGTTTGCGCACCGCCGCCAAAACCTCCATCGCAAACCGGGCCCGGTTTTCCAGACTGCCGCCATAGGGTGCGGGCAATGCGTTGGTAAGCGGCGACATGAACTGGTCCAGCAGATGCCCGTAGCATTCAAACTCCACGCCATCGAGGCCCGCGTCCTTCATCCGTTCGGCAGCGTCGGCGAAGTCGCGGGTAACCCTTTCAATATCCCAATCCTCAATCACCTTGGGAAATGCGCGATGCGACGGTTCCCGCCCCGGTCCGGCCGCCAGCACCGGCAGCCAATCGCCTTTGTCCCACCGGGTCCGCCGCCCCAGATGGGTCAGTTGAATCATCACCGCAGCCCCCGCCTCGTGGCAGTCGTCGGCAATCCGGCGCATCCACGGCACCACTTCGTCCTTATAGGCCAGAACATTGTTGAACACCGGCGGCGAGTCCTTTGACACCGCAGCCGACCCCGCGGTCATCACCATCGCCACCCCTGCGCGGGCGCGCTCCAGATGATACAACCTGTAGCGGTCTTTCGGCATCCCATCCTCGGGATAGGCTGGTTCGTGACTGGTCGTCATGATCCGGTTGCGCAGGGTCAAATGCTTGAGGCGGTAAGGCTGCAACAGCGGATCGTTCGACATTTTGTGACCTCCGGTTTCGCCCAAGTCTATGCGTTGCAGGCCATGCAAAATCACCCGTTTGCGACATAATCCAACCGGCTAAGCCCCGTTATGCCGCTGCCAGCCAATCCGGTCGAACAACGGACCATAAGCCTGCGCCAAAGCCCGCAACGCTGGCCCGTCCACCCGGTCGGTCCGGTCCCAAGCCTTATTCGCCAGCCCGAGGATGCGCGGGGCCAACATTGGCTCCATCTCCGCATCATGCGTGGTAAATTCGCCCCAAAAACAGCCCTCAACCCCCAAAACCTGGCCCGCGATATCCTCAGCACCCACCGGCACCGGCTGCCAGTTCACCACATCCTCCAGCGCCACATAAGCGGCCCAGGCGGTGCCCCAGTCGCCGATATCCCGCGTGTGCGCCATGTCGAAATAAACATGCTGGGCGGGGCACATCACCACCTGATGCCCGGCCCGCGCCGCCGCAATCCCCGGCCCCTGTCCAGTCCACGAAAATAGCAAGGAATCGTGACCAATCCCGCCGTTTGTGCCTTTGGCAGCCTCCTCCCAAGCGGCAGTGCGAATGCCATGGTCGGCCAAAAATCCGGCGAGTTTCGCCATCGCCCAGCCCTGCACATCATCGCGCGAGGTCAGGCCCTGCTCCGCCTTCAACCGAATGACCGCCGCCGACCCGCCCCACGCATCCGGCGGCAGTTCGTCACAGCCCAGATGCAGCATGCCCAACGGAAACATCCGCGCCACCTCCAGCGAAAGCGGCTCTAGCAAGGCCCAAGTCGCATCCAGCGCGGGGTTGAGGATGTTCTGCGGGTAGCCCTGAATGCTGATCTCCGCCCCATTATCGCCCCGATCCCGCATGCCACTGCGCGCCATGTTCAGCGCAAAGCCATGGGCTGGCACTTCAATTTCCGGCAAAACCCCGATCTGCAAGGCGCTGGCATGGGCCAGAATCCGCTTCACATCGGCTTTCGAATAACTGCCGCCCGCCCGGATGCCGCCACCAAACACGCCGGGAACCACCTCGCACTCGCCGCGAAACTGGGTTTTTTGCCAGATATCCGGCGCGCAATCGACCTGCAGCCGAAACGCCTCGTCATCCGACAAATGCCAGTGAAACCGGTTGAGCTTCAGGAGCGCCATCAAATCCAGCAGTTTCAAAACCGTCTCGACCTGATAGAAATGCCGGGCACAATCCAGCATTTGCCCGCGCCATACAAAGCGCGGCCCATCCTCGATCCGCCCCAAAGGCAGCGCACCGTCATAGGTTTCGCGCAGAGTCAGCAGGGTAATTGCGGCACTAAACTGGCCAAAATCGCTTCCCGCCTGCAGAACCACCCCGTTAGCACCAATCTCCAGCACATGGTCGTCCCCCAGCGCCGCTTCCCGCAAGATCGTCACCGGTACGCCGCCCGGCACCAAAAACCCCCGCAACCCACGCCGCAGCGCCAATGCGTCCACCGCCTGAAACTGCAGATCGTCACCGGCAAACCCAGCTACCGCAATCGTCCCAACCGCAGCCTTCCAGCGCGTCGGCTGCGGCACCAGTTTTAGCCCGGCAAACGCGGGCACCACACGCGGCGGCTCCGCGTCAAACCGCACCCCCAACTCGGTCGCGGGCAGCGCCACCGGCCCGGAACTGGTGCGTAGATACGGCCCCAGCGGCAGCCAGGCGCGGTTCTTCGGCGTAAAACTCGGCTCTGCATGGGCCAAAACGACCTTATGCGGCACGCCGACCTTCAAATCCGGCAGCGCCACCTCGGTATAACCTGCCACCTGCCGCACCAATGTGCCGCCGGACACCACGCGGCCGGGCGTGAAGATCGAACAGCAGAAAATTGCCCCGGAAATTGCAGTGTCAGAGACGATTTCGCAGTGAATCTCACTGCCGACAATCCGCGCCTGAAAGCCAAGTTCCATGATGCTCCTAACGCGATTCCGCGATGAAATCGTAGATGTCGGACCGGTACAGCCCCCGGGTGAACTCGATCGGCCTGCCAGAGGCCAGATAGCCAGTCCGGTCGATCCGCAAAACCGCAGATCCAGCGGCAAGGTTCAGCAAATCCGCCTCGCCCGGCGCCAGATTAACCGCCGTCACCCGCTGCACGGCACGGACCGGGGCGACACCCGCCGCGCGCAGCACCGCATACAGCGAGGTTTGCACGCTGAACGGGTCGGGCAAAATATCCTCCGGCAGGGTCGACCATTCCAGCGCCATCGCCTGGCCATCGGCTGAGCGCAGCCGTTCAATCCGCGCCACCCGCTGGACCGAGGTCAACCCCAGCGCCATCTGCTCCTCGGGTCTTGGCGCAAAAAGCCCGCGTTGCAACACCTGACTGGAGGAAGCTTTCCCGCGCTGCCGCATGTGTTCGGTAAACGAAATCAGGTTTGACAGAGACTGTTCCAGCCGTTGCGGCTGCGGCCTGACGAAAGTGCCCGCGCCGCGCCGCTGCTCCAACGCGCCCTCTTCGACCAATTGCGCCACTGCCTTGCGCACCGTCACCCGGCTGACATCGGCCATCTCGGCCAGATCGCGTTCCGGCGGCAACTGCGCGGCGGACCCCAAAGCGCCCGACCGGATCAGCGCCGCGATATGCCGGTAAAGCTGGCTATAGCGCGGACCACGGTCGGGCCGATACCAGTTGATTGGGGCAAATAGTTCCTGCATGTCCGTCATGGCACTGCTGCGATTGGTATTACATATGACCGGAAAAACCAGACCACCTTCGACATTTGGCACCTGTTTCAGCAGAAAAACAAGCGATAAATCAAGATTAAGCGGGTTGTCTCTCCTATTGGTATTATAAAGGTAGTAAAACAGCCGATCTTTGCTAACATCCGCCTCAACCACAGATTCGGCACCTAGCGCCGGACCCAACCCGGGGAAACGCATGGTCGAGGTTTCGCTGCCCATCCCGCGCATCGCACGCCGTCGCGACCTGTCAGAGGCGTGGTTTGCCTGGATTCTGATCGCCCCCGCAGTCGTCTTCATCGGGTTCATCGTCGCCTGGCCACTTTTGGAAACCATCCGGCTGTCCTTCACCGACACCAGCATGACTTCTGGCCAGTGGGTTGGCTTGGACAATTACACCAAGATGCTGTCGAGCCCGAAGTTCCTGGAAATCGTCGGCCGGACCTTCTTCTGGATGGTTCTGTCGGTCAGCCTGAAACTGATCGTCGGGCTGATCGGTGCCACGCTCCTGAACGCAGCGGTTCCCGGTCGTGCCTTGTTCCGGATGCTGGTCATGCCGCCATGGGTCATCCCGATTGCCATCGGCTGTTTCGGCTGGTTGTGGCTCTATAACGGCCAATTCGGCTTTCTGTCCGGCATGGGCCAGCGCTTGGGCCTGCTGAGCGGGCCGTTCGAATTTCTCGCCTACCGGAATTCCGCGTTCTATTCCGCCATCGTGACCGACGTTTGGGTCGGCACACCGCTGGTCTCGCTGTTCTTTCTCGCCGCCATGCAAGGCGTCAGCCGCGATCTCTACGAGGCGGCCTGGGTCGATGGCGCTGGCCGCTGGTACCGCTTTCGCCGCATCACTGTGCCGCAGATCATGCCGGTGATCGTCTCGATGGCGCTGCTGTCCGCGATCTGGACCTTCAACAGCTTTGACATCATCTATGTGCTGACCCAAGGTGGGCCACGCGGCGCCACCACCACGATGATCATCGACACCTACAAGACCGCGATCGGCAATTACAAATTTGGCGAGGGCTCAACCCGCGCTGTGGCCATCGTGGTGCTGCTGGGTCTGTTTTCCCTGCTGTACCTGACACTTTTGAACCGGGTGAACAAATTCTACGGGGTCAAATGACATGCTGATGGACCGCTACACCCTGGTGCAAAAGATCGGCATCTACGTGGCCATCGCCCTGTTTCTGACCTTCATCCTCTTGCCGTTTCTGGAGATGATCCGCACCAGCCTGTCGCCGATGAGCCACCTGTTCCACGCACCTTACGAGATCTGGACCAGCGAATTTTCCTTCGACGCCTACCGCACCATGTGGCTCAAAGTGCCGCTTTTGGGTCGCTATATCCTGAATTCGATGTACATAGCCTCGATGGTCACCACGCTGACCATGATCCTGGTGATCCCTGCGGCCTATGCCTATGCGCGGCTCGATTTTCCGTTCAAGCAAATCTCGCTCGGCGCGTTCCTGGCCGTCAACATGTTCGCCGGCGCAGTTTTGCTGATCCCGCTTTACCGCGTGATGCATACGCTCGGGTTGCTGAACACCTACTGGTCGATGATCATCCCCGGCGTCGCCTTCCTGATCCCGACCGGCATCTGGCTCCTGCGCGGCTATCTGGAGAAGATCCCGAAAGAACTGGAGGAGGCGGCCTATGTCGACGGCGCATCGCGCCTTTACACCTTGCGCCGCGTGGTGCTGCCGCTGGCGGTTCCGGGGCTGATCGTGGTCGGCGTGTCGGTGTTTATCGGCGCCTATGCCCAGCAATACCTGTTCGCCATCACCTTCAACCAGGTGCGCGAATATCAACCGCTGGCTGCCGGGTTGTTTGAATTCATCGGCTATCAGTCGGTGGAATGGAACCAGATGATGGCCGCCGCTTTGACCGGGATTGTCCCGGTCGTGGTGGTGTTCCTGTTCCTGCAAAAATACCTCGTGGCGGGTCTGACCGCCGGCGCGGTGAAAGAATGACCACTCAAACGCAAGCCTTACCCAATACCAACCAAGGGAGTTTAGCATGAACCTTACCAAAACCCTGATGGTCGCGGCGGCCCTTCTGGGCAGCTCCGCCCTGACCGCCCACGCCACCGACCTGTCGTTCATCATGTGCGGCGATGCGCGTCCGGCTGACAAAGCCGCGATTGACAAGTTTCAGACCGACAATCCCGGCGTGAAGGTCAGCGTGGAGTTTGTGCCGTGGGGCACCTGCCAGGACAAGTCGATGACGCTTGCCGCCGCTGGCAACCCGGTGTCGGTCGCCTATATCGGTTCGCGCACGCTTCTGAAACTGTCGTCCGAAGGCCTGATCGTTCCGGCGGAAATTACCGACGACATGGCCAAGAACTACCAACCCGGGGTTTTGAAAACCGTGTCCTCGGGCGGTAAATACTGGGGTTATCCCCACGCCTTCTCGACCAAGGCGCTCTATATCAACTGCGACCTCGTCAAGGCCGCCGGCATGGAATGCAAAGCGCCCGAAACCTGGGCTGACATGATCGCCATGGCCAAGGCGGTCAAGGAAAAAGAAAAAGTCGCGGGCATCGGCATCGCGGGCAAAGATTTCGATAACACGATGCACATGTTCCTCGACTTTCTCTATTCCAATGGCGGCGCGGTGATGAATGCCGACACCCACGAGCCGCAGCTTGACAGCAAGCAAACCCGCGAAACCCTGCAACTTTACGCCGACCTCTTGCCCTATATGGAAGAGGGTCCGACCGCCTGGGAACGTGACCAGATGAAGGATCTGTTCAACGACGGCAAGCTCGGCATGTATGTATCGGGTCCGTGGGCCAAGGGTCAGTCCAAGGACAAGGTGCCCAACATGCTGGTCACCGGGGTGCCGCACGGGCCTTCGGGCAAGACCGGCACCATCCTGATCACCGACTCGATCGCCGTCTTCAAGCAAAAAGACCCGGCGGTCCAGGCTGCTGCCCAAAAGCTGGCGCAGGCGCTGACCTCGGGGGCCACCCAGTACGATCTCGACAGCTCCTGGGGTCTGACGCCGATCTATCAGTATGAAAAGCTGGGCATCGACAAGCCCTACTACGTCAACGACCCGTTCTGGAAAATCTTCGTGGACGGCATTGCCACCGGTGGGCCAGAGCCTTTGGTCACCGACTTCAAATCGCTGCAAGGTGTCTTCACCACGATGATCCAGGGCGTCATGCTGGGCGAGGGCGGCTCGATTGACAATCTGGTCAAACAGGCCGGCGTCGATCTGAAAGACGTGAAGTAACCCTGCCAATCTCCCTGCGGCGGGCGGCTTTCGGGTCGCCCGCCTTCTTCTGCCAGAGGATGCCATGGCCACCCTAGACCTGCAAAACATCACCAAGTCGTTCGGCACCGCGCAGGTCCTGAAGGGCATTAATCTGGCGATCAAAGACAAGGAATTCGTGGTGTTCGTCGGTCCGTCCGGCTGCGGAAAATCGACCCTGTTGCGCATTATCGCAGGCTTGGAGGCTGCAACCACCGGCGGCATCCTCATCAGCGGCACCGATGTGTCCAACCTCGCCCCGGTTGATCGCGGCATTTCCATGGTGTTCCAATCCTACGCGCTTTACCCGCACCTGACCGTGTTTGAGAACATCGCCTTCCCGCTTCGCGTCCAAAAACTCCCAGAATCCGAGGTCAACGCCAAAGTCGCCAAAGCCGCCGAGGTTCTGCAACTGACTGAAAAGCTGCAACTGAAGCCCGGTCAGCTGTCCGGCGGCCAGCGCCAGCGGGTTGCGATTGGCCGCAGCATCGTGCGCAACCCCCGGGTTTTTCTGTTCGACGAACCCTTGTCCAACCTCGACGCCGCCTTGCGCGGCGACATGCGGGTGGAACTCAGCCAGTTGCACCGCGCGCTTGCCGCCACAATGATCTACGTGACCCACGACCAGATCGAGGCGATGACGATGGCTCACCGCATCGTGGTGCTGAACGCCGGTCGGGTTGAACAATTCGGCACACCGATGGAGCTTTATCATCACCCCGCCACCCGCTTCGTCGCCACCTTCATCGGCCAGCCCAACATGAACCTGATCCCCGCCACCGTGCTGGGCATTGACGCCCGCGGCCTTACGGTAGAACTCGACGGCGGCGCGCAAATGAGCCTGCCGGTAGAGCCTGACA
>JAYTQA010000314.1:0-8916 GCA_043746955.1 bacterium
GCCTGCGACCAGGCCCATGTCGATCTTGCGGCCGGGCGGCGCGGGCCGCGCGAAACCCAGAACCGCGGCTTTGCGCCGTGCCGCCAGCCGCCATGCCACGGCCATCGGCAGGATCGCCCCGGCTAACACGAAGGCTAAAGTGGCGTCCCAAGCGCCGAATACGGCCAGAAAGCCTTGCACCTTCAGCGTGTTGGTCATGCCGGACAGCAACAGCCCCGCGCCAAGAACACTGCCGCAGATCAGGCTCGACAGCGCGCCATCAGGTCACCGGCCAGATGTGGCGCAGGACCGCCATGGTCAGAAGGCCTGCGCCGACAAAAATCCCTGTGGCCACAATGCCGCGCCGCGAAAGGCGCGCCCTGCCACACTCGCCCTGGCCCGAAGTGCAGCCGTTCGCAAGCCTTGTGCCCAAGCCCACCTACAGCCCGCCCGGGATGATCAGCGGTCCCTGGTGGTCAGGTGGGTGGCCGCAGGGATCGCCTGCGACAAAAGCCACGGCACGCCAACCAAGCCTGCCACAAACGCCAGCCTTTCCCGCCAGTTGCCGGGTTCCGTGCCACCTATCAGCCCGCCAAAAATGCCGGCGATCCCGGCGATCCTGCCGTTCATCAGCACATAGCCGGCGCAGGCGAGCCCGATCAGCAGCCCGCCGCCAAAGCCCGTCACACCGTCCATCGGGTTCCTCACGCGGCAGCCGTCACAGGCGGTTCAGCGGCACTTTGAGATAGCTCAGGCCGTTGTCCTCCGCCTCCGGCATGTGGCCTGCGCGCATGTTGATTTGCAAGGCGGGGATGATAAGCCTTGGCATCGCAAGGGTGGCATCACGCGCCTCGCGCATCGCCACGAATTCGGGCTTGGGTTTGCCGGAGCCTACGTGTTTGTTCAGCGCCTTTTGGGCACCGACCGTGGTTTCCCAAGCGTAATCCTCGCGTCCCGGCGCTTTGTAATCGTGGCAGACGAAGATGCGGGTGGCGTCGGGCAGCGCCAAGATGCGCTGGATGCTGTCATACATCATGGCCGCCGACCCGCCGGGAAAGTCGCAGCGCGCGGTGCCAAAGTCGGGCATGAACAGGGTGTCGCCGACAAAGGCCGCATCGTCGATCACAAAGGTCATGCAGGCCGGGGTATGGCCGGGGGTGTGCAAGCTATCGCAGCGCATCTGGCCGATCATCAGGCTGTCGCCATCGGCCAACAGCCGGTCGAACTGCGATCCATCGCGGGCAAACCGGGTGCCTTCGTTGAACACCTTGCCGAAGCGATCCTGCACGACGGTGATGTTGGCCCCGATCGCGAGCCTGCCGCCCAAAGCCTCTTGCAGGTAGGGTGCGGCCGACAAATGGTCGGCATGAACGTGGGTTTCCAAAATCCACTCCAACCGGAAAGCCTGATCCTTGATGAACGCCACCACCGCATCGGCGGACCTAGTGTCGGTGCGACCCGAGGCATAATCGAAATCCAGCACGGAATCGACCACAGCGCAGGCGGAGCCTTCGGGTTCGGCCACGACATAGGTGACGGTGTTGGTCGCTTCATCGAAAAACGCACGGACGCGGGGGGGCATGGCGGGCCTATCTGCAGTCTCACCGGCAAATATAGGGCTGAAACCCGGAAAATGTAAGCAGGTCCGGTATTGATCTGGATCAGGATTCGGCGGCCGGCAAGAGTTTAGAGTAGCCGTCATGAGGGAGAATGCCATGAAATCACTAGCCATGCGTCAGGCCGAATTGGAAACCCGCAAAGCCGCGCTGTGGGGCCGAATGGGCGGCATCAAGGATGAGCTGGCCGCGCATCGGGAGACCGACTGGGACGATCTTGCGACCGAGCGCGAGGGCGACGAGGTGCTGGAGCGCCTGGGGATTGATGCACAGACCGAACTGCGTGCCATATCCGCAGCCCTAGGGCGGGTGGCCGACGGCAGTTATGGCACCTGTGTGCGCTGCGGCAAAAAGATCGGCGAGGCGCGGCTGGGCCTGTTGCCTTATACGCCGTTCTGCAAAGATGATGCGGCATGAACGTCCCTGAAATGCCACCAGACCTGACCGGCATTTGGGGCGATGCGGAAGCTGCGGCATTGGCGTCGCTGGAGGCGGCACTTTTTGATTTGGCGGTGGGCAAAACCTCGCTCAAACCCCGGAATGCCGCAGAATCCGATGATGCGGCGATCGAAGCCGGTTTTGATAATTTGCCGATCTAGTTGTCCTGTCTCGACAGGTTGCTGCCCGGCGTGCCCCATGGACAAGTGGGACGCTTTGCCGCTTGAATAGCCCGGTGGCGAGCCACGTGATCTGACGCGGGGGAATATTCGTGCAGACAACCGGTGCAACGACAAGGGCTGCACCGCATCTGGTGCGGCAGGATCGGATCGGATCGGTGGTCGTTCTGGTTCTGGTCCAGCCGCCGGTCAACCGGCTGACCGTAGCGCTGATGGCAGACCTGACCCGGGCGTGGCAGGAAGTGGCGGCTGACCCGACCATCACCGCCGTGATCCTGCGCGGCGAGGGGCGCTGTTTTTCCGCAGGAGCCGCGATGGCCGAGGCGGGGCAGACCGCACTTGGCACGCTCTGCCGCCGGATCGAAGAATTTCCGCGCCCGGTGTTTGCGGCCTTGCATGGTCAGGTTCTGGGCGCGGGCCTGTCGCTCGCGATGGCCGCCCATTACCGGATTGCCCATGCAGCAACCGTCTTTGACCTGCCAGACGTCGGTCTGGGCCTGTTGCCCGGAGCCGGAGCCACCCAGCGGCTGCCCAGGCTGGTCGGGGCCGAGGCGGCTTTGCGGTTGATGCTGACCGGTGCCGCGATGACGGCACCCGAGGCGCAGGCGGTCGGGCTGGTTGACCGGGTGGTGGCCGAACATCTGGGCGAGGCGGCCCTCGCCATGGCGCAAGAGGCGCTGCCGCCGCGTCCGACGGCGGGCGTGGCCTTGCGCGATGCGGCACGCTTTCAGGCGGTGGTGGCTGCCGCCCGGCTGGCGGACCGGGGCAACCCGTTGCCCGCCCCGGCCCGGATCATTGATTGCGTGGAAGCGGCTGGACTTTTGCCGTTCGAGATGGGTCTGGCGCTCGAGGCTGCGGCCTTTGAGGATCTGGCAGCCTCCGCCGCGTCGCAGGGGTTGCGCCACGCCTATCTGGCCGAACGGTGCGCGCTGCAGGTTCCGGTTGAGGCGGCAGGCCACCCGCTGCCGGGCTTGGCCAGCCTTGGCGTGCTGGGTGCCGATGACCCCGCGACCGATCTGGTTTTGCAAGCGATTACAGCGGGTTTGCGGGTGACCTTGTGTGATCCCGACCGGGCGAGGCTGACCGATGCGCTGGCCCGGATTGCCGCCGGCCAAGATCTCGCGGTGGCGGCAGGCCAGATCAGCGAGGACACCCGCGACGCCGATTGGGCGCGCCTGTCGTCCAGCCTTGCCCCCGAAAGCCTGAGCGGGCTCGACCTTGTGCTGGCGGGGCAGGGCACCGATACCACCATGCTTGACCCCGGCCTGCCCAGTGCGGTGATCGGGGCCGCGCAAAGCGGTGCGGGTTTGACCGTGCCCGAAGTGCGCGGCGGTTTGGCCGAACTGTCGATTGGGGCGGGCAGCTCGATCGAGGTGATCCTGCGGCTGTCGGCGCTGGGGCGACAGCTCGACTGGCGCGTCGTGGCGGTGGGTCCGGGCGGGCCGGTTGAACTTGGCCTGCGGCTGGCGCTGGAGGCGGCCGAAGCGCATCTGACCCGGGTCGGCCACGCGCCCGACACCGTGGCTGCAAGCCTTGCGGCTTACGGGATGGGTCCGCCCGCGCGCCATCTGCCGCCGATGCCGCGCGGCGGGCTGGTTTTGGTGCAGACCTGCCTTGCGGCGCTTGCAGCCGAGGGCGCCCGGATGCTGGGCGATGGCCGCGCCCGCCGACCCTGCGAGATTGACGCGGTGGCGCTGCTCTCTGGCCTGATGCCGCGCTGGCAGGGTGGGCCGATGTTTTACGCCGATCAGCGTGGCCCGCTGGTCTTGCGGGCTGACCTGCAAAAGCTGGAGGGCGAGGTGTTCGCCGTAGCCCCACTGCTCGACGATCTGATTGCCGAGGGCCAGAAATTCGCCGACCTTGACGGGTTTTAGCTTGGTTCAGGCGACGGCAGTACCACCTGAACCGATCTAAAGCGGTTTGGGTTTGATAAGACTCAAACAACCGCTTCAGGCCTTTGTTTTTGCGCGCATTTCATCCGAAAACCGCTTCACACTTTTCGGAAATGCGCTCCAAGCTTTCGCATTGACGCAAATCGGGCGGGCAAACCGCTGCACAGTTTTGCCTGATTTCCTGTGACATGGCCCTGCGGACGGGGCGGTTTTGGCTTAGCGCAAGATCAGTCCGGCCACCACCGCCATCAGCCCGAACATCGCGACACCCATCGCGGCAAGGTTCCAGACCATGACCTTTTGCAGGACGGCCCGCGCTGCGGCGGCCTCCAACGACCGCGCCCGCATCGCGCTTACCCCGCAGGCCAAAAGCCCTGCGACCCCCAGCATCGCCACCACCACACCGCCCCAGATCAATCCGACCATCCCAGCCTCCGGCTTTTCGGGTTCAATGCACCCTTGCCGCCCGCCTGTCCACTGCGCTAGGAGGATGCCCGAACCCATTTCACGAGGCCCCCGATGTCCAGCCCCAACGACGCCTATTCCGTCACCGCCGACGAACTTCGCCAGTTCATCGAACGGTTTGAGCAGCTTGAGGCCGAGAAGAAAGACATCGCCGACCAGTTGAAAGAGGTGATGGCCGAGGCGAAGGGTCGCGGTTATGACACCAAAGTGCTGCGCAAAGTGCTGGCTTTGCGCAAACGCAAGCCGGATGAGCTGGCCGAGGAGGAAGCCGTGCTGGAGGTTTACAAGGCCGCGTTGGGCATGGTTTGATCGGGCATCGGGCATCGGGCATCGGGCATCGGGCATCGGGCATCGGGCATAGGATCGCCGATTTTTCGCAGAAAAATCGTAGCGCTGGCGATTTTTGCTGCGAAAAATCCGGTTTAGGGCGCGATGAAGGTGACACCCGGCATGGCGGCGATGCGCGCCACGTCTGCTTCGTAGATCTGGCTCAGGGTCTGCACGGTCGCGTCGGTCCAGCCGGGCATTTCCACCTCCAGGTTGATTTTGTCCTTCAGGGCGAACTTGTCCAGAAACGCCGACACGATTCGCCGCCGCATGTCAATTGAGGTGATCGGGTGAGTGTCGATATAGGCCTGCATCCGTTTGAGACCTTCGGGCGGCATGATCGCGGTCAGAAGGTCGGCCTCATCCTCCAGCACCGTGCCGGGACGGAAACCTGCCACGGCTTGCAACACCTCGGGCCAGATCAGCGGCGTGTCCTCATCGCACCAGATGGTCAGCGGGACATCGGGGTTTTGCGTGCGAATCCGGTTGATGACGTCGGACCACCGGAGCGAAAAGATGTCGACGCCTTTGACGAACTGGTCATATTTAGGTGTCCCACCCTTCATCGCCATCTGCTTGGCGTATAGCGCGGGCAGAAAACCCGCAGGGTTGCGGATCGCCAGATGAAACTCCGCCTCGATCTGGGGAAACACCTGGGTAAAGGCGCGGCTGCGGTCGCCAGCCGACGGGTAAAGCCCGCCGTCCAGCGCCCAAGGCGCAAAGGCCAGAAAGTTTTCCCACGACAGGATCAGCCGATCGGCGGCGTCCTCCTCCATGATCTGTTCCAGAACAAGGGCTTGGGTGTCCGCCGAGGCCGCCTGACCTTTGAGCGCAATCGCCGTGTCGCGGATCAGGTTGCGGTAGCGCGTTGGCCCCGGCACCACGATGCCTTGGGCCGCAAGCTGGCCCCGGTTCTTCAAGAGGCAGCGCAGCAGGCGTTCGTCATCGGTGCAATGCGCGCCAAGGTGGTAGACAATTCGCATGTAGGATTCTGCCCGGCTCTTGTTCTTTGGCGGTGAATATACGGGGTTTTCTGGACAGCGAAACTGCTTTCCGCTAACAGCCGGTTATGACTGAGCAAAACACTCAACTAAGCCGGACGGCCCGGCCTGGGTTCTGGCCGGGGTTCCGGCAAGGGTTGTGGCCCGATCTGTGGTCATTGGGGGCCATGCTGATCGGGGCGGTGGTGGTGGCACCGGTGCTGGCGGTGGTGTGGCTGGCGTTTCATCCGACCGAGAATATCTGGCCGCATCTGATGGCCACGGTCCTGCCGCGCTATCTGGCCAACACGCTGTTGCTCGCGGGCGGCGTGGGCGTGCTGGCTGGGGCAGTCGGCACCGGGGCGGCCTGGCTGGTGGTGATGTACCGATTTCCGGGCTCAAGGTTCTTGGATCAGGCGTTGTTGTTCCCGCTGGCGATACCCGCCTATATCGGAGCTTACGCTTTGGTGGATTTTCTTGATTATTCAGGGCCTTTGCAGGTGTTCTTAAGGTTGGCCATGGGCTGGAAATCGGCCCGCGACTATGCCTTCCCCGAGGTGCATTCGCTGGGGTTCGCCACTGTCGTCCTTGCCGCCGCCTATTACCCTTACGTCTACCTTCTGGCCCGCGCGGCGTTTCGCGAACAATCGGGCGGCACTTACGAGGTGGCGCGGGCCTTGGGGGCGGGGCCTTACGGTCTTTTTGCCCGTGTCGGACTGCCGCTCGCCCGGCCTGCCATCGCGGTGGGGCTGGCCCTGGTGTTGATGGAGACGGTGGCCGATTTTGGCACGGTGCAGCATTTCGCCGTGCAAACCCTGACGACCGGCGTGTTTTCGATCTGGATGAATGGCGATAATGCGGGCGGGGCGGCGCAGCTTTCCGGGGTGATCCTCGTGCTGATCCTTGGCTTGATCCTGGTGGAGCGGGCCAGCCGCCGGAACGCCCGCTTCCACAAACCGCCGCGCGCCGTGCGTCCGGTCACACCGACCGCGTTGCGCGGACCAAAAGCGTGGCTGGCGACCGGACTGTGCCTGATCCCGTTTGCGGTGGGGTTTTTGTTGCCGGTGGCGGTGATGCTGGGCCATGCGGTGCGAAAGCCGCAGGCCTGGCTGGCACCCGGGTTGGGGCAGGCGGTGGTCAATACCTTGGCGGTCGGCGGGCTTGCGGCCATGGTGACGGTGCTGGCCGCGACCTTCCTTGTGCACGGAATGCGGCTGGCCGGGCGCGGGGTGGCGCGGGCGATCCTGCCGCTGACGGCGTTAGGCTATGCCGCACCGGGCGCGGTTCTGGCGGTGGGTATCCTGATCCCGTTGGCCGCACTGGACCACAAGATCGCCGACGCGGTGCTGGCGCTGACCGGCCACGACCCCGGCCTGTTGCTGACCGGCACCGCCGCCGCCTTGGTTCTGGCCTATGCCGTGCGGTTTTTCGGGATTGCCCAAGGGGCGGTGGATGCGGCGTTTGGCCGGGTTTCGCCAAGCCTGCCGATGGCCGCCCGGTCGTTGGGGCAAACCGCAGGCGGGGTGCTGGCCCGGGTCTATCTGCCGCTGATGAAAGGCTCGATCAGCACGGCGCTGCTGATGGTGTTTGTCGATTGCGTCAAGGAACTGCCGGCAACGTTGATGCTGCGGCCGTTCAATTTCAACACGTTAGCCACCCGCGCCTATGACCTTGCCAGCCTTGAAAAAATTGGCGAGGCGGCACCGGCGGCGCTGTTGGTCATAGCACTGAGCCTGGCGGCGGTGGCCGTGATGGCGCGGTCCAGCCGGGCGTGAGCCGGTCAGACCCCTGCCACTCCGGTCATAGCGGGCGACCAAATGCCGCGATCAACGACCCATCTGCCACCGCCAGGTCGGCCACGATATGGTCTGACCATTCCTTGTAGACATGCGGTACCACCCGGTCACATTGCCCGGCCAGATCGCGCATCTGGGCAAAGTCAAAAGCGTTGGCCCCTGCCACAAAAAAGTCGATCCGCCGGAGCGCTGAGGCGTTCACCTTTTCGGCCAGTTGCGGCTTTTCGTACTGCCCCGCCTCAGCCTCGTTGGCGATTTTTTGATAGACTTGGCGATCGGAGTTATCTTCGCCCAATTCCAGCGAGGTCGGCCCGCCCATGCAGATCGCGTGGGTCAGATCCAGATCGCAGGCGAGGTTCAGCGCGCCAAAGACCCCGCCGGAGCCGCCGGTCGCCACAATCCTGGTGTCGGCAAATTCGGCCAGCGTCGCCTTGAGGCGGTCCAGCGTCTGGGCGTAGTTGCCGATTGACTCAATGCCCGCAAGATAAAGCCGCCGCTGAAAATCGCGGGCGATGATCAGGTTGGCGCCCATTTTGTGGGCGATGGTGCGGTCGAACGAATTCCACCCCAAACCGGCATAGCGCTGGTTCAGGCCGGAAAACCCGAAGATTGTCGTGGTGGCACCCGGCCGGCGATGGATCTGAAGATCGCCATCTTCGTCATCAAAGAAATCCGACGGGGCTTTGGGGTCGATGGCTGCGTAGATGCGTTCAAACATCCGCGAGCCCCGCGGATTGCCGTAGGTGGCGATGGAATGAGCCAGAAACGCCCGTTGAAACCCCAGCGCTGGCCACTGGCTTTCCATGTGCCAAAGCTGCAGTTTTGCGACCGGCAGCTGGGAAAAGCAGGGCAAAAACGCACCCGTCAAAGTCCAGTGGAGCAACGAACGGTAGTAAGAGATCAAGCGCTGCCCACGGCCCGAGGCGTTGCGATGGGCGGTCAAATTGGCATCAATTTCGGCCAGCGCCGCCTTTTGAACCGCCGCATCGCCGCCCAGCAACGCCATTTGTGCACTGCGGATCGGTTCGACCCAGACTGAAGGCGCCTCACCCTCAGCCACCGGTTTCATCAAGGGCGCGCCGTTCATTTCTTGGCTGCGTCCACGAATGCCACCAGTTTGGCAAGGGTGTTATAATCCTCGTCGCGGTCTTCGGGCAGGGTGATGTCGAAGCTTTCCTGCACCTCCAGCAGCACGGTGGCAATATCCAGCGAGTCCAGACCGGAATCGATCAAAAGCCCATCGG
>JAYTQA010000315.1:0-3348 GCA_043746955.1 bacterium
TCCATCCTGATGGCTGTCGCCTCGGCGAGCCTCGCAGTCACCATGGCCCTGACCCTCGCCCAAGCCGCCGGACGGGGTGCCAAACTGGTCGATATCGCCGCGATGCTGCCAATGTCCGCCTCTGGCCTTGTCCTTGGCACCGGCCTGTTCCTGATCGTTCGGCCCTTCGTTCGACCAGAGGCTATCGCTATTCCGGTCACCGTTTTTGCGAACGCGCTGATGGCACTGCCTTTTCTCTACCGCCTGCTTTTGCCGGAAACCCGCGCGTTGCACGCCCGTTACGACCGCCTTGCGCAGGCCACTGGCCTCCACGGTTGGGCGCGCCTGCGCTGGCTGACCCTGCCCCGCCTCGCCCGACCTTTAGGTTTTGGCGCGGGGATTGCGGCGGCATTGGCGATGGGCGACCTTGGCGTGATCGCTCTTTTCGCGGGCGACGGCCAGGCGACGCTACCCCTAGTGGTCCAACGGCTGTCGGGCGCCTATAGAATGGAGCAGGCCTCTGCCGCTGCCCTGCTGCTGGTCACCATCAGTTTCGGGCTTTTCGCGCTCTGTGACCTTGGAGGTCGCCGTGCTGCACCTTGACCACCTCACTTTTGCGCAAGGCAGCTTCCGGTTGACCGCCAACTGGTCGCTTCCGCCGGGCACCAAGCTGGCCCTGCTTGGCGCATCTGGGGCAGGAAAATCCACGCTTCTCATGGGGTTGGCGGGGTTTCTTAAACCAACCTCTGGCCGCATCCTGTGGCAAGACCGCGACATCACGCGCCTGCCGCCCGCCGAACGCCCGATGGCGATGCTGTTTCAGGACCAGAACCTGTTCCCGCATCTGACGCTCCAGCAAAACCTTGGTCTGGCGCTGAACCCGCGGTTAAAACTGACGGCGCAGGATCACACCAAAATCGCGCAGGTGCTTGATCGGCTTGGTCTTTCCGGAATGCACCTGCGCAAGCCCGCTGATCTGTCGGGTGGCCAACAGGGCCGCGCCGCCTTGGGCCGGGTCTTGCTGCAAGCGCGGCCGATCCTGCTGCTCGACGAACCCTTCGCAGCCCTTGGGCCAGCCCTCAAAGCCGATCTGCTGGGTCAGGTGAGCGAACTTGCGACCGAGGCCGGAACCACGGTTATCATGGTCACCCACGACCCCAATGACGCCAAGCGCTTTGCCGATCAGGTCGTGTTGGTGCATGGCGCCACGACCGATGCCCCGCAACCGACCGAGGCGATTTTTGCCGATCCACCCGAAGCTTTGCGCGCCTATCTTGGCAGTTGAACAAGGCCCCACAATCGAGCGGGGCCTTTCAATTCAATGCCTTAAAGCAGTTTGCGTTTGACTGGAATCAAACAACCGCTTTACGCCTTTGTTTTTCCGCGCATTTTTTCCGAAAACCGCGTCACACTTTTCGGAATGCGCTTTAGCCTTAGTGCGCCAGCTTCTTACCCTTGACCCTGGACCAGAGCCGCCGGTTGGTCAGGTACAACAGAACGGACAGCAGACCCAACAGCAGCACGGCCTTGAAACCGGATTCCTTGCGGACCATCATCTTCGGCTCAGCGGCCCAGGTCAGAAAGGCCGCAACGTCTTGCGACTCTTGCGACAGGCTCGCCTCGGTGCCGTCAGCATAGGTGACCTGACCGGCGGCAAGCGCCGTGTTTGGCATCGCCATCCAGCCGCCGGGGAAGGCCTTGTTCTCATAGAAGGTTACGCCCGCGATATCCTTGGATTGGCCGGTAAAACCGGTGACGATGGAATAGATATGCTCCGGCCCGCCCATCCCATTGAAAAGCTGACTAATTCCCGAACCATAGGGCCCATGGAAGCCGGCGCGCGCCTTGGCCATCACCGACAGATCTGGGGCCTTCATCGCGTTGTTGGCGGGGTAATGGTCCGACGGCAGCAAGGTGCGCGTCGTGCCGGTGGCAGGGTCGATCAACTGCGGGTTCGATGCCCCATCATTGATCGGGAAAGCCTTGGCATAGGCTTTGACCTGATCTTCCGGCAAATGTGGCCCGCCTGCGTCGGCCAAAGCCCCGATCCGGACGAACTTCATCCCGTGGCAGGTGGCACAAACCTCGGTGTAGACCTGAAGGCCGCGCTGCAGCTGGTGCTCGTCAAAGCTGCCGAACGGCCCTTCAAAGCTGAAGGCCACGTCGGTCGTTTGCGGCTCTTCCTGCGCCCAACCGGCACCGGCGGTCAGGCTGAGTGCGGAGACAGCACTGATTGCGATTTTGCGAAACATTTCAGTACGTTCCTTTCTCACTCGGCCGGGCCAGCGGCCGGGTCGGCGTAATGCGACTTGAAGTCTTGTTCGATCGACGCCGGTGGCAGAAGCGGTTTTTCCAGCACCCCCAACAGCGGCAGGATCACCAGGAAATAGGCGAACCAGTAGGTTGAGGCGATCAGGCCAACCCAAGCGGTGAAGTTGCTGGGCACCTGTGACCCCGTCCACATCAGGACGATAAAATCGATCACCAGAACCGCAAACCACGCCTTGAACATCGGGCGATAGCGGCCCGACCTGATCGAGGACGTGTCGAGCCATGGCGCCAGCGCCAAAGCAAGGATCGCGCCGCCCATCGCCAGCACGCCGAACAGTTTGCTGTCGACGATCCCGAAGGTGGCCATATGGGTCATCTTCACGACCATCACGTCATTGGTAAACGACCGCAGGATGGCGTAGAACGGCAGCAGATACCATTCCGGCACAATATGGGCGGGGGTTTGCAGCGGATTGGCCTGAATGTAATTGTCCGGGTCGCCCAGATAGTTGGGCATAAAGCCCACGACGGCAAAGAACACCATCAGGATCAGGCACAGCGCGAACAGGTCCTTGATCACATAATAGGGCCAGAACGGCACCGTATCGGCCTCAATCTCGGCCTTCGAGGTGCGGCGCACTTCAACACCGGTCGGATTGTTGTTGCCAGTGGTGTGAAAGGCCCAGATGTGCACACCGACCAGGCCTGCGATCACGAAGGGCAGCAGGTAGTGCAGGCTGAAGAAGCGGTTCAGGGTGGGATTGCCGATCGCAAAGCCGCCCAACAGCCACTCTTGCAGGGCGGTGCCAACACCGGGGATCGCACCGAACAGGCCGGTGATCACCGTGGCACCCCAGAACGACATCTGGCCCCACGGCAGCACGTAGCCCATGAATGAGGTGGCGATCATCAGGAAGTAGATGATCATGCCGATTACCCAGGTCACCTCACGCGGGGCTTTGTAGCTGCCGTAGTACAAGCCGCGGAAGATGTGACAATAGACCGCAAAGAAAAACAGTGAAGCGCCGTTGGCGTGCAGATACCGCAGCATCACGCCGCCATTCACGTCGCGCATGATGTGTTCGACCGACCCGAAGG
>JAYTQA010000316.1:0-8907 GCA_043746955.1 bacterium
CGGGGCGGACCTCGACACTGGCCACATTGGTGACCGGCCGGGTATCGGCATCGGCACGGACCGGGCGTTTTTCGGGGTCGATCACCTCGAACCGCACGACCGCGGATTTGGGCAGCAGCGCGCCGCGCCAGCGACGCGGACGAAAGGCCGCCACAGCGGTCAAAGCCAGGACATCGGCCCCGATCGGCAGGATCGGGCCGTGAGCAGAATAATTATAGGCGGTGGACCCCGCAGGAGTTGACAAGAGACAGCCATCACAAACCAGTTCGGGCATCCGTTCACGGCCATCGACCAGGATCCGCAGCTTGGCCGCCTGCGGACCGGCCCGCAGCAGCGAAACCTCGTTGATCGCAAGCGCTTTGGTCACGCTGCCATCGACACAAACGGCGGTCATCGCGAGCGGATTGAGCACCGCCTCCTCCGCCGCATTCAGACGTTCGGGCAGCGCCTCGCAGGCGTAGGTGTTCATCAAAAAACCAACGGTGCCGCAGTTCATGCCGTAGACCGGCAGGCCGGTGGTCTGGACCTCGTGCAGGGTTTGCAACATGAAGCCATCGCCGCCAAGCGCCACTATCACGGCGGCAGCTTTTAGCGGGGTCTGGCCGTAAAGCGCGGTCAGGGTCGCCAAAGCCTCCTGTGCGGCGGGAACTGGGCTGGCGCGAAAGGCGATCTGGCCGGTTGTCACTGGGCGTCTCCGATGGTTGGCGACAGTCATGGCAGACGGTTCGCCAAACTCAACCCCTTGCCCTTGGGTTTTCGATCGGCCAAACAGGTTTCCGATCGGAAACTTTTTTCGTCCGCAGCCGGCCACCTGTCGTTTTCTGGCCTTCAAGCCGGTAAAATCTAGGTCTAAATGGCGCCAAGCCGTTCTGGAGGATCCGATGACCGTCAGCCCCCCCATCAGCCACCGTGACGGTGGATTTTTCACCGAAAGCCTGGCGTCGCGGGATCCGGAGCTTTGCTACGCAATCACCGCGGAACTGGGTCGCCAACGCGCCGAGATCGAGCTGATCGCGTCGGAAAACATCGTGAGCCGCGCCGTGCTGGAGGCGCAGGGCTCGGTGATGACCAACAAATATGCCGAAGGTTATCCGGGCAAGCGGTACTATGGCGGGTGCGAGTTTGTCGATGTGGCGGAGAACTTGGCGATTTCAAGGGCTTGCGCGTTGTTCGGCGTGGCCTTTGCCAATGTGCAGCCCAATTCCGGCAGCCAGGCGAACCAGGGCGTGTTTCAGGCCCTGCTCAAGCCCGGTGACACGATTTTAGGGATGAATTTGGCCTCTGGCGGCCATTTGACCCATGGCGCCGCACCGAACCAATCGGGCAAATGGTTCAATGCGGTCCAATACGGGGTGCGCAAGCAGGACAGCCGGATCGACTATGACGCAGTGGAGCGGCTCGCGGTGGAGTGTCGGCCCAAGCTGATCATCGCCGGCGGATCGGCGGTGCCGCGCCAGATAGATTTCGCCCAGTTCCGCGCGATTGCCGACAAGGTCGGCGCCTATCTGCTGGTGGACATGGCACATTTTGCCGGGCTGGTCGCGGGCGGCCAGCATCCCTCGCCGTTCCCGCATGCCGATGTGGCGACCACGACGACCCACAAAACCCTGCGCGGCCCGCGCGGCGGCATGATCCTCACCAACAACGCGGAGATTGCGAAAAAGGTGAACTCGGCGATTTTTCCCGGCATTCAGGGCGGGCCCCTGATGCATGTGATCGCGGCCAAAGCGGTGGCCTTTGGTGAGGCGTTGCGGCCGGAATTCAAGGCCTATGCGCGCCAAGTCATTGTGAACGCTCAAGCTTTGGCTGAAGAGTTGATGAAAGGTGGCCTCGATATCGTCACCGGCGGCACCGATACCCATCTGATGCTGGTCGATCTGCGCCCGAAATCGGTCAAGGGCAATGCGACGGAAAACGCGCTTGGCCGCGCCCATATGACCTGCAACAAGAACGGGATTCCGTTTGACCCGGAAAAGCCTACCGTGACCTCCGGCGTGCGGTTGGGCACCCCGGCCGGGACGACGCGGGGGTTTGGCGAGCCAGAGTTCCGCCAGATTGGCCGCTGGATTGTCGAAGTTGTCGACGGTCTGGCATCTCACGGCGAAGCGGGCAATGCGGACGTGGAAGCGGCGGTGAAGGCCAAGGTCGAGGCGCTGTGCCGGGCTTTCCCGATTTATCCGGGGCTTTGATCAGATAAACTTGCGCCAATGCAGAACGGCCACCAAGAGAACGCCGACCACCAGCAGAGCAAAGCCGATCCGGGCGCCGGCGCTGAGCAGAATGCCGCGCCGCCGGTCTGATCGGTTGACGGTTTTGAGGTGTTTGACGCAAATGTCATAGGCCACCGCCACGACCTCGTGATCAATCTGCATCAAAAGCTTGGGACTTTGGGCCATTTGGCCGGCCGTCACCAAGGTTTCGCCCGCATCACGCACCTGCCGTGGCAGCCGGGATCCGGCGCGGGCCAGCCGGCTTTCCAGATTGTTGCCGGGAATTTTCAACCGTTCGTCTAACAGACCGCTGACCCGGTCCGCCATCTGCTGAATACTGATCTTGCTCATCTTCGCCCCAAAGTTTTCGGGCTTTGTAGACCTGCGATTGCGGTAATTCAACGGATATGGTCTGACGCAGGGGAGCGAGGGGGCGGCGATGCTGAACATGGTCGTACAAAGGGCTGAGGGTGTGGTCGAATTTCCCACGCTGGTCGTAGCACACGGGCTGTTCGGGTCGGCGCGCAACTGGGGGGGTATCGCGCGCAACCTTGCGGTCGGGCGCGATGTGGTGGCGGTCGATATGCGCAATCACGGGTCGAGTTTTCGCGCGGACAGCCAAAATTACCCGGATATGGCGGGCGATCTGGCCGAGGTGATCCGCAGTCTGGGCGCGCCCTGTGACCTGTTAGGCCATTCGATGGGCGGCAAGGCTGCGATGCAACTGGCCCTGACCGAGGCAGTTTTGCTGCGGCGGCTGGTGGTGGCCGATATCGCTCCAGTGGCTTATGGCCATGACCTCACTCACCATGTCGCGGCGATGCGCGGCTTGAATCTGACCGGGCTGTCGAGCCGCATCGAGGCCGACCGGCGCTTGACGTCTGCGGTGCCTGACCCGAGCTTGCGGGCTTTTTTCCTGCAATCCCTGAACCTTAAGGCCAGCCCGCCGGTCTGGCGGCTGAACCTTGACGTGCTGGAGGCGGCGATGGCCACGATCATCGGCTGGCCCGGCACGGCGGGGCAGTTTGACGGGCCGGTGCTGTTTTTGGCAGGCTCTGACAGCGGCTACATCAAGCCCGAGCACCGCGAGACGATCCGACACTTGTTCCCCCATGCGCGGTTTGCCAAGCTTAACGGGGCGGGGCATTGGCTGCACGCCGACCGCCCGCGCGAGTTTGAAGCGACGGTTCGGGTGTTTCTGGGCGCTTAAAGCGGTTTGCGTTTGATAAGAATCAAACAACCGCATAAGGCCTTGGTTTTTGCGCGCATTTCATCCGAAAACCGCTTCACACTTTTCGGAATGCGCTCTCACCTTGCGATTTTTCGGCGAAAAATCATAACGTTGCCCGGTCAGCCCGGCTTGCGCATCCGGTTCAACAGGCCGTCTTTCAGGATGAAATGGTGGTAAATCGCGGCCAGCACGTGGCCGGCAATGACCAGCCATAACAGCGCTTTCAGGATGCCGCCGTGCAGTTCGGCCATGATGTCCAAGCCGCCGTACCACGCCACAAGCCCGGTCACTGGCAGCGCGATCATCAGGATATAGAGCAGGATATGGCCCGCCTCGCCCGCCAAGGTCAGCGCGCGGCTTTCGCCGGATGGCGCTTTGGGGACGCCGCGTGTGAAGCGGAGGGTCAGACGCGACGCCACCAGCGCCAGAATGAATGTGCCGAGGATGATGTGGACCCATGCGCCGGTGGTGGTGGGCTTAGGGCCGGTTTGCTGAATCTGCCGCCAAAGATGCGACATGTCATCGCCAAACCACAACTGGTAGATGAGAAGCAGGCCCACGACCCAATGCAAAGCGATCTGCGCGCGCGAAAAGCCGTTGACCATGGGTCGCTCCGGGTTGGGTTCAGGGTAAACGTTGGGCAACGCAATTCCGTCGCGGGCATTTGGCGGATCGGAGTTTTTTCGGCGCGGCTACGACCGCGCCGATGGTAATTTTAGGCTTTGACTTTCAAAGCAAGTCCGGCTTTGGCCGCCGATTGCTCCGCCCGGTCGAGCATCTTTTGCAGGGCGGCACCGCGGGCAAAATCGGGGTCGGCCACAGCCTCGCCCCGGATTGCAGCGATGAAGCGTTGATAGATATTGGGCAGGACCGTGGTTGTAACGGTGGTCCAAGTGGCGGTTTTCAGATCGGCTTCAAGGCAGGACCGCAGGCCCGAGATGTTGTTTTCCCATGTCACCTCCAGCCCGCCTTTGGTGCCGTAAATCCGCAGGCGCAGATCGTTCAGATGGCCGCTGGCGAACCGGGTGGCGGCGATGGTGCCCAGCGCGCCATTGGCCAAAGTGACCAGCATCGTGGCGCTGTCATTGGCGTCAAGCGGATATTCGCCGATTTGATCGCCCGGAGCTTTGGGAAACGTGGCAAGGCGGCAAGAGATTTCATCGACCGATTGGCCCGCGATAAAGGTTGCAAAATCAAGGATATGGATGCCGACATCGCCGAGCACACCCTTGGAGCCGTGCTTGGTGGACAGCCGCCACAGCCATTGCGGCTCCTTGTCCCAGGCGCCCCAGGCCGGTTGGGTCAGCCAGGATTGCAGGTAAGACGCCTCGAAATACCGGATCTCGCCAATCGCCCCGGCGCGGACCATCAGGGCGGCCTCTTGCAGGGCCGCGACGTTGCGGTAGCTGAGGTTGACCATGTTGACAACGCCGGCCGTTTGGGCGGCGGTGGCCATCTCATCGGCTTGGGCTTCACTGGTCGCAAGCGGCTTTTCGCACAGGATATGCTTGCCCGCCTTCAGCACTGGCATCGTGGTCGCATAATGGGCGGCGTCGGGGGTGACGTTGGTGACCGCATCAAAGCCGCCCCAGGCAATCGCGGCATCTATCGAGGCAAAGCCGTGGGGAATTTTGTGCTTGTCGCGGAAGGCTGCCAGTTGCGGCGCACGGGTGTCGATCCCTGCGACCAGACTGACGCCGGGGATTTTGGCGAATTCAAGCGCGTGATTGTTGGCCATGCCGCCGGTGCCGAGGATCAGGATGCGGACCGGTTTTGCGGGTTTTTTGGCCATCAGCGGAAGCCCTTCTCGCCCGCGTGATGCAGGCGGGGGCCACGTTCCGTAATCGGCTCCAACGCCTTGTCAACCGGGGAGTTGGGCGCGTCATTGGGGTTCTGGATCCGGGCTGAGGGATTGTAGGCCCATTTGACCGCGTTGGAGATGACCTTTTGCACATTGGCATCGTGGTAGGTCGGATAGGTTTCATGGCCCGGACGGAAGTAGAAAATGTTGCCAGCGCCCCGCCGATAGGTCAGGCCGGAGCGGAACACTTCGCCGCCTTGGAACCACGAGATGAACACGGTTTCAAGGGGTTCGGGCACGCCGAACGGCTCGCCGTACATTTCCTCGTTTTCCAGTTCGAAATGGTCGGGCAGACCTTGGGCGATCGGATGCTGGCGCGAGGTGACCCAGAGCCGCTCCCGCTCGCCCGCCTCCCGCCAGGTCAGGTTGCACGGCGCACCCATCAGGCGCTTGAACGGTTTGGCGAAATGGGCGGAGTGCAGGAAAATCATCCCCATGCCGCCCCAGACCGCATCGCAGACCCGCTCGACAATCTTGTCATCCACCTGACCGTGGGCGGCATGGCCCCACCAGATCAGCACGTCGGTTTCGGCCAGTTTGCCAACCGTCATGCCATGCTCGGGGTCTTGCAGGGTGACCGTTGTGGCGGCAAACCCAGTGTCGCGGTTCAGTGCCTCGGCAATCGTGCCGTGCATGGTTTTGGGGTAAACCTCGGCCACGACCTTGTTCTTTTGCTCGTGGACGTTTTCGCCCCAGACGGTGACGCGAATGGCCATGATATCCTCTTTCAGTTCAGGCATTTGGGCAGTTCAGGCGCTTGGGGCCTTGGGGTGCGCTTTGGCCCGATCCGGCCGAAGCGGGCTTTTGGGTTAGCGCACCGGCGAACCGTTCGCGTCAAACCGGTATAGCATCCCGGGTTTGGGCGACAGCTGCACGGTGGAATCCAGGGCGATTTTCAACTTGCCGTCTTGGCGCACGATCATCGGTTCCTCTGAGCCTACCTCGACAAACAGGTAGTTGTCCGACCCCAAATCTTCGGTATGGATCACGCGGCCCTGCCATTTGCCGTCCGTGGCCACAACGTTGATATGTTCGGACCGCACGCCAAGCGTGGTGCAGCCTTCGTCCGCCGCGAACTTGCCGGTCAGGAAGTTCATCTTGGGCGAACCGATGAAGCCTGCGACGAACAGCGAATTTGGCCGTTCGTAGAGTTCGGAGGGTGAGCCCACCTGCATCAGCTTGCCATCGCGCAAAACGGCGATGCGGTCGGCGAGGGTCATCGCCTCAACCTGGTCGTGGGTCACATAGATCATCGTGACGTTGGACATCGAGTGGTGGAGTTTTGCAATCTCCAGCCTGGTTTGCACCCGCAACGCGGCGTCGAGGTTGGACAAAGGTTCATCAAACAGGAACACACGGGGGTCACGCACGATGGCGCGGCCAATGGCGACCCGCTGGCGTTGACCGCCGGAAAGCTGCTTGGGCAACCGGTCCAGCAGGTGGTCGATTTGCAGCAGCTTGGCCGCATCATTCACCCGCTTGGTCATCTCTTCTGGCGAAGATTTCGCCAGCTTCATCCCGAACGCCATGTTGTCGTAGACGTTCATATGGGGGTACAAAGCATAGCTTTGGAACACCATGGCGATGCCGCGTTTGGACGGGATCAGGTTGTTCACCCGGTCATTGTCAAACATCATGTCGCCAGAAGAAATCTCCTCCAAGCCAGAAATCAGGCGCAGCAGGGTGGATTTGCCGCAGCCCGAAGGCCCGACAAACACCATGAATTCGCCCTTTTCGATGGTCAGGTCGATGCCTTTGATCACGTCGACCGCACCATAGGACTTCTTGACGTTCTTGAGTTGGATCTTTGCCATTTTGTCAGCCCTTCACGCCGCCTGCGGTCAGACCCGCGACGATTTTGCGTTGGAAAATGAGAACGAGGATGACCAGCGGGATCGTCACGATGACCGATGCCGCCATGATCGGACCCCACGGAAGTTCCTGCACCGAAGCCCCCGACAGCATCGCGATGGCGACCGGCGTGGTGCGCTGGGTTTCCTCCGAGGTGAAGGTCAGCGCGAACAGAAACTCGTTCCACGCCCCGATGAAGGCCAGAAGGCCGGTCGTGACCAATGCGGGCCATAAGAGTGGCAGGAACACTTTGGTGATGATGATCCAGGGTGTGGCCCCATCGACGATGGCAGCCTCTTCAATCTCGACCGGCAGGTCACGCATGAAGGTGGTCAGCACCCAGACGGTGAACGGCAGCGTGAAGATCGTGTAAGACAGGATCAGCGCGTAGGGCGTGTTATAGAGGCCGAGGAAGCGGATCAGCTCGTACAAACCGGCGAGGACCGCGACCTGCGGGAACATCGACACCGCGAGGATCACCATCAGCAAAAGCCCCCTGCCCCGGAACCGCACTCTTGCGAGGGCGTAGGAGGCGGTGACCGCCAAAAAGAGGGCGATGGCGACGGTGGTCGAGGCGATGAACACCGAATTCAGGATGTTGCGCGGGAAGGTGCGCTGGCCCAACACGTTGATATAGTTGCCCAAGTCAAATTTCTTGGGGAAATAATCGACCACGAACAGCGCGGTGCCGGTTTTGAAGCTGGTGACGATCGCATAGTAAAACGGGAACACCGAAAAGACGACGATCACCACCACCAGCGCATAAAACGCCACGGTCTTGATCAGGTTCTGCTCGTTCATTTGCCACCCTCCCCGCTCAGATCAACTTTGCCAAGCCAGATGTACAAGGACACGAAAGCGATCAGGATCACGAACAACAGGGTGGATTGGGCCGAGCCATAGGCGAACTTGTCAAAGTCGAACAGGTTTTCCTTGGAAATGATCGACATGGTCTTGGTCGATTTCATGTTGGGCGTCAGCACATAGATCAGGTCGAAGATCCGCAAGGCGTCCAGCATCCGGAAGATCACCGCCACCATCAGCGCGGGGCGGATCAAGGGCAGGGTCAGCTTCCAGAACACTTTGATCGGGTGGACGCCGTCGATCTTGGCGGCCTCGTAGATGTCACGCGGCACCATTTGGAGGCCTGCGAGGCACAAAAGCGCCATGAACGGCGCGGTTTTCCAGATATCGACCATCAGAACCGCCAGCATGGCGGTGTCGGCGTTGGCGGTCCATGCGACCTTGTCTTTGATCAGGTGCAGGTTCAGGAGGATGTCATTGATGATGCCGTACTGCTGTTGCAGCATCCAGCCCCACATCTTGGCCGACACGATGGTGGGTATCGCCCACGGGATCAGGATGGCGGCGCGCACCAGACCACGACCCTTGAACTCGGCGTTCAAGACCAAGGCGATGATCAGGCCGAGGATGGTTTCCAAGGTCACCGATACAATCGAGAATTTGACGGTGTTGTAGACCGCGTTCCACCAGTCGGGGTCAGCCAGCAAACCGCGCCACCGGGTCGCCCCCGAGGGTAAGGTCTGCAGGCGGAGGTAATTGTCGAACCAGATGAACTTGCCGCCGTAAAGGTCGTTCAGCGAGGTGTCGGTCAGTGAAAACCAGATGGTCCGCAGCAATGGCCAGGCCGCGACGCAGAACAGGGCGGTGATCATCGGTACCAGAAACCAGAAGGCCGCTCTTTGGCGCTGCTGTTGCAGGCTCAGGCCAACATCCTGGCCGGTGGCAAGTGG
>JAYTQA010000317.1:0-8901 GCA_043746955.1 bacterium
CTCCGACACCGCCCGCTTACCCGTCAGCGCCTCATGCGCCACCCCATTCGTTGGGAAAATCCTCCCCCGGACCATGTTCTGACCCGCCGCACCCTTGAAAGCCGCGTCGGGGTTCCATGGGTTTCGACATGTCCTCATCTCCTCGTTCTTGGCGACCAACAGACTTCAGATCGTAGCATCCATCAGTGTCGGGATTTCGGGGGGTAGCTCACATGCAGTCGGATTTGTGCACCAGAGCTTACCGTGGGTTCAAGTCCAGAGGCCACAAAGGCAAGCGGTCCACCCCCTTTACCGGGGCGCTTGGCTTTTCTATAAGGTCGCCATGGTTTATCGCTTCGTGATCATCGCCCGAATTATCGTCCCGGCGTTCTGACCCCAGACGCCGGGACATTGGCGCTTGCCGCCCTCTATCCTCTCCCCAGCAAGGACTGCCCCGATGTGCGCTGATACGCCTGTTACCCCCAATGCGACCCCCAATGCGACCCCCGACTACCGCGACACCGTTTTCCTGCCCGAAACCGACTTCCCGATGCGGGCCGGCCTGCCGCAGCGCGAGCCGGAGTGGCTGGCGCGGTGGGAGCGGATCGGCGTCTATGACCGTCTGCGCGAAAAGACCGCCCTCGATGGCGCCAAGCGCCAGGATTTCACCCTGCACGACGGTCCGCCTTACGCCAACGGCCACCTGCACATCGGCCACGCGCTGAACAAGGTGCTGAAGGATATGGTGGTCCGCTCCCAGCAGATGATGGGCCGCGACGCCCGCTATGTGCCCGGCTGGGATTGCCACGGCCTGCCGATCGAATGGAAGATCGAGGAGCAATACCGGGCGCGGGGTCTGAACAAAGACGACGTCGATGTGGTCGCCTTCCGGCAGGAATGCCGCAAATTCGCCGAAGGCTGGATTGATGTGCAGCGCGAGGAGTTCAAGCGGCTCGGCGTCACCGGCAACTGGGCCGACCCCTACCTCACGATGAACTACCACGCCGAAGCGGTGATCGCCGACGAGTTCATGAAGTTCCTGATGAACGGGAGCCTGTATCAGGGGAGTAAGCCGGTGATGTGGTCACCGGTGGAAAAGACTGCGCTGGCCGAGGCGGAGGTGGAATATCACGACCTGACCAGCCCTACGGTTTGGGTTAGGTTTAGGGTTGTTCAAGGTCAGAAGGGAAACGGAGTTCATATGTGGCCGCGAGCAATGGCCAGCGGAACACATTGGACTTGGGAGCCCAATGAAGTGCCGAAGGTCCTTGAAAAGGCATCTGTCGTGATCTGGACCACAACACCGTGGACGATCCCGCAAAACAGGGCCGTCTCTTTCAATCCGTCCGTAGCTTACAGCCTGTACGAAGTCGTTGCAGTCGCGGAAAACGCAAGTGCGTCTGTTGGCGAGCAGTTGGTTTTGGCGGATAAGCTGGCCGACGCTGCCTTCAGCGCTGCTAAGGTGTCTGGTTTCAGGCAAATACAATCTGTAACTGACGCGGAATTGCTTGGCTTGTGTTTGTCTCACCCCTACCGTGGCATCGAAGGCGGCAACGGTGAATGGGACTATGACGTTCCCCTCCTCCCCGGTGATCACGTCACCGACGACGTGGGCACCGGCTTCGTTCACACCGCCCCCTCTCACGGCGATGACGACTATCAGATGGGCCTCAAGTTCCGGCTGCCGATGACCTATAACGTCGAGGCGGATGGCACCTACCGCGCCAACCTGCCGCTGTTCGGCGGGCAGGCGATCATCACGGCGGAGGGCAAGGAAGGGCCGGCCAATGTTAGCAATATCAAGGCGCTCGCGGCGTCGGGCGCCCTTTTCGCCAAGGGTCGCCTGAAGCATTCCTACCCCCACTCGTGGCGCTCCAAGGCTCCCTTGATCTACCGCAACACGCCGCAGTGGTTTGTGGCCATCGACAAAAGCCTCGACGACGGCCTGTCTACCTATGGTGATACGATCCGCAGCCGTGCGCTCAATTCGATCAACCAACTGGTGACCTGGACGCCGCAAACCGGGCGCAACCGGCTGCATTCGATGATCGAGGCGCGGCCGGATTGGGTGCTTTCCCGCCAACGCGCCTGGGGCGTGCCGCTGACCTGCTTCACCAAAGTGGGGGCCAAGCCGACCGACCCGGAGTTCCTCTTGCGCAACCCGGAGGTCAACGCCCGTATCCGCGAGGCGTTTGAGGTCGATGGCGCGGACGTGTGGTATGTGGCCGGTTTCAAGGAAAAGCTGCTGCACGGCATCGTCGATCCTGCCGCCTATACTCAGGTTTTCGACGTGCTGGACGTGTGGTTTGATAGTGGCTCCACCCACGCCTTCGTGCTGCGCGACCGGGAGGATGGCAGCAGCGACGGCATTGCCGATCTGTATCTGGAGGGGACCGATCAGCATCGCGGCTGGTTCCATTCCTCGATGCTGCAAGCCTGCGGCACCAAGGGGCGGGCACCCTATCGCGGTGTTTTGACCCATGGCTTTGCGCTGGACGACAAGGGCATGAAGATGTCAAATCGCTCGGCAATACCGTGGCCCCGCAGGCGGTGATCGACGAATACGGCGCGGATATATTGCGGCTGTGGGTGGCGCAGTCGGACTACACCAACGACCTGCGGATCGGCAAGGAAATCCTGAAAGGGGCGGCGGATGGCTACCGCCGCCTGCGCAACACGATGCGGTTCCTGCTGGGCAACCTGAAAGGGTTTGCCGAGGCTGAGCGGGTTGACGCGGCGGAACTGCCGGAGTTGGAGCGGTGGGTGCTGCACCGGCTGGCCGAACTGGATACCGAAGTGCGTGAGGGTTATGCCAGATACGACTTCCAGGGCGTGTTCCAACGGCTTTTTACCTTCGCCACCACCGATCTGTCGGCGGTCTATTTCGATATCCGCAAGGATAGTCTGTATTGCGATGCGTCAACCAGCCTGACCCGCCGATCTGCGCGCACCGTGCTGGATATCGTGTTCCACCGTCTGACCACCTGGCTCGCCCCGATCCTGGTGTTCACGATGGAGGAGGTCTGGCTCTGCCGCTTCCCCGGTGAGGAGTCGTCGCTCCACCTGCAAGACATGCCGGAAACGCCGAAAGCTTGGCTGAACCCCCAGCTTGCCGCCAAATGGGAAGGCATCCGGACCGCCCGCCGTGTCGTCACCGGCGCGTTGGAGGTTCAGCGCACCGCCAAAGTGATCGGTGCTTCGCTTGAGGCCGCTCCGGTCGTCCACGTGGCCGACACCGCCATCCTCGCCGCGCTGAAATCGGTCAATTTCGCCGACCTCTGCATCACCTCTGGCCTGCAACTGACCGCCGACCCTGAACCCGATGAGGCGTTCCGGCTGCCGGAAGTCCCGGGCATCGGTGTGGTTTTTGAGAAAGCCGATGGCCACAAATGTCAGCGCTGCTGGAAGGTTCTGCCCGACGTGGGCAGCCACAAGCACCCCGGCACCTGCCAGCGCTGCAACGATGCGTTAGGCTAGGATGGGCGACATTGCCCAAGGTTCGATCATTACCCCGCTCGGCCCCATTTCGGTGACGGAGGGGGCCGGGCGGATCACCGGCTTGGATTGGCGGGCCGCAGAAGGCGATCATTCGCCGCTGATCACCTTGGCGCTGAGCCAACTTGCCGCCTATTTCGACGGGAAACTGACCCGGTTTGACCTGCCGCTGAACTTCGGCTCCGGCATCCACGAAAAGGTCCGCCGTGCCATGGCCGCCATCCCGTTCGGCGAAACCCTGACCTATGGCGAGATCGCCCGTGCGGTCGGCGCGCCCGCGCAGGCGGTGGGGCAGGCCTGTGGGGCAAACCCGATCCCGATCCTCATCCCCTGCCACCGGGTGTTGGGGGCCAAGTCGCTGGGGGGCTTCTCGGCCAAGGGTGGTGTTGAAACCAAAGTTTGGCTTTTGCGGCACGAGGGTGCTGCTGGTCTGCTCATCTGACCCAAGAGGACACAAAGTCACCAAAGCTGCCCCGCAAGCCCTTCCGCACCCGTCACCTGCCCGGTATCAGGGGCCAAAGCGAGGGCCTGATGGACAGACAAGCAGCAACCCGCGGACGTTGGGCGGTGGCGGCCTTCTTTCTGGTGAACGGCGGCATAATGGGGGCTTGGGCACCGCAAATTCCGCTGATGCTGCCACGTCACCAGATCGGATCGGCCATCATGGGCCTGTTGATCCTGATGATCGGGGTCGGTGCGGTTGGGGCCATGCTGTTTGCCGGCAAACTGATCGCGGCACATGGCTCGCGCCGGATGGCCACGCTGTTTGCACTTTTGTTCTTGCCCACGCTGCCGATCATCGTGCTGGCCCGTTCCTTGTGGATCGTGGCCCCGGTCATGTTGGCCTTCGGGGCGTTCGGCGGCTGCATGGATGTGTCGATGAACGCCAATTCGGTCGCCGTTGAACGCCACCTTGGCCGGGCCATCATGTCGTCCTCGCATGGGTTCTGGAGCCTTGGCGGCTTTCTCGGCGGTGCCCTGGGCGGCCGCGCGATTGAGGCCACTTCGGCCGAAACCCAGGCCATCGCGGTGGCGCTGATTGCCTTGGTGATCGTGCTGGTGGCGCAGCAGTTTCTGGTGCCTGACGTGGCCCATGAGGTTGAGGGCGAAAAGCCGCGCGCGGCGATATTCCCCCGCGTGCCGGTTTTGTACCTACTGGGCGCTATGGCCTTGTTTTCCATGGTGCCAGAGGGCGCGGTGCTGGATTGGGCAGCACTATATGTGCATCAGGAATTGGGCGCAGGCTTGGCACGGGCGGGTCTGGCGTTTGGCTTCTTTTCCGGCACGATGGCGGTGATGCGGTTTCTGGGCGACGGGGTGCGCAACCGCTTCGGGGCGGCGCAGACGCTGCGGGTGTCCGGGCTGATCGGGGCCTTCGGGCTGGTCACTGCGGCTGCGGCGCCCAATGATCTGGTGGCGATTGCGGGCTTCGCCGTTGCCGGTCTGGGCGTGGCCAACATGGTGCCAATCATGTTTTCGGCAGCCGGCAACTATCCGGGTCTTTCGGCAGGGTCGGGCATCGCCTCCGTGACGATGCTTGGCTATTCGGGGATTCTGGTGGCCCCTTCAGGCATCGGCTCTGTCGCCCAACAGGCCGGTTTTCGCTTTACCTATGCCGCCGTGGCCCTGCTGTTGCTGGTGGTGGCGGCCTTGGCGGGCAAGGCCAAAGCGGCGGATGGCGTGGCTAGTCCGGCCATCGAATTGCCGTTGGACAGCGGGATGTAGCGCCGGTTCATCCCGCCCTGCCGGGCTTTCTTCAGGGGCGCGCAAAGCCCGCAAGGGTTTGATGAGGCTTAGGATTTACCCTTCAAATAAATCCTGCTGGCCGGGTGGGCGCGGCGGCTCCAATCCCAGATGCCGCCAGGCTTTTTGGCCGAGCATCCGGCCACGCGGCGTGCGCAGGATCAGGCCCTGTTGCAACAGGAAAGGTTCAATCACCTCCTCAATCGCATCGCGCGCCTCCGACAAGGCGGCGGCGATGGTCTCCACCCCGACCGGCCCACCGCCGTAGTGTTCCGCCAGAAGGTTGAGGTAGCGGCGGTCGTTGCCGTCAAGCCCCAGATGGTCAACCCCAAGCCGGGTCAGGCTACTGTCCGCAATCGCTTCGGTCAGCCGCCCGTCGCCCTCCACCGTCACAAAATCCACCACGCGCCGCAGTAAACGGCCCGCAATGCGCGGCGTTCCGCGCGCACGGCGGGCGATTTCGCGGGTGCCTTTTGGATCAGTTTCCACACCCAGCAGACGTGCGGCACGGGTGACGATCAGGTCCAATTCGGCTTCGGTGTAGAACTCCAGCCGGGTCGGAATCCCGAACCGGTCGCGCAGAGGCGTGGTCAGAAGGCCAAGCCGAGTGGTGGCCCCAACCAGCGTAAACGGTTGTAATTCAATGCGAACCGTCCGCGCCGCCGGGCCTTCGCCAATCACCAGATCGAGCGCGAAATCCTCCAGCGCGGGGTACAAGACCTCTTCGACAATCGGCGAAAGACGGTGAATTTCGTCGATGAACAGCACATCGCGGGGTTCCAGATTGGTCAGGATCGCCGCCAGATCGCCCGGTTTGGCCAGCACGGGACCAGACGTCATCCGGAAGCCCACGCCCAATTCGCGCGCCATGATCTGGGCTAGCGTAGTTTTGCCCAAACCCGGCGGGCCATGGAACAGCGTGTGATCCATCGCCTCGCCGCGCAGTTTGGCACTTTGGATGAACACCCGCAGGTTGGCGCGGACCTCGGCCTGGCCGACAAAGTCGTCAAGGGTCTGGGGCCGCAAGGCGCGGTCGATATCCTCGGGCAGCTTGTGCGGGCGCAGGGCGGGGTCGGAGTCCATTTACTTTGGTGCCAGCAGTTTCAAGGCAGCCCGGATCAGCGTCGCAGTATCTGCCTCCGGGTTTTCAGCAGAAATCGTCATCACCGCCTGTGCCGCCTCACCCTGCGCATAGCCGAGGTTAACCAGCGCCGACAGCGCATCGGCGGTGAAAATCGCGCGGTTTGGCAGGGCAGGCGGGGCAGGGGTGCGGCGTCGGGGGGCGGCTTCGGTTTCAATGACCTCGGCCACCGCAGCGGCTGGCATTGTGCCGCCCAAGGTCATCATCGCGGGCGCCTTCGACTTCAGCTCCAGTATCACCCGCTGCGCCAGTTTCGGCCCGACCCCCTGTGCCGCCTGAATAGCCCTTGCATCGCCCATAGCAATCGCCCGCGCCACACCGTCCGCGCCCAAAGCGCCAAGGATCGACATCGAGGCTTTTGCGCCAACCCCTTGAACTGTCATCAAAAGCCTATGCCATTCGCGGTCAAACAAGGTCATAAACCCGAACAGCTGCAGCAAATCCTCGCGCACCAGCAGGTCGGTGTAAAGCGCTGCGGCCTCTCCGACGCGCGGCAAAGAAGCCAGCGTCCGGTCGTTGACATGGACGATGTAGCCCACGCCGCGCACGTCCAGCAGAACCTGATCGAGGCCCTTCCAATCGACCACACCGGACAGTTTGCCGATCATCCCGCAGCCCTTTTCAACGCGGCCTGCAACCGGCCGGCACTTTGCAGATGATGCGCGTGGCAGATCGCAATCGCCAGCGCGTCCGCCGCATCCGGGCCCGCAATCACCACACCGGGCAGTTGCAGGCGAACCATATGATCCACTTGGGTTTTATCGGCATGGCCCACACCCACCACCGCCTTTTTCACCGCATTGGGCGCATATTCGCCGACCGTCAAACCGGCTTGCGCGGGCACCAGCAGGGCAATGCCGCGCGCTTGCCCGAGTTTCAGGGTGGCCACCGCGTCCTTGTTGACGAACGTATGCTCCACCGCTGCCGCATCGGGGGCGTAGAGCCGCAAGACTGCGGTCAGTTGGCTGTGCAGCGCCACCAGCCGTTGTGCCAGATCGCCATCAGTGGCGTCAGAATGGCAGATGCCATTGGCGACATGGGTGAGTTTCGCGCCCAAAACGTCGATCACCCCCCAGCCGAGGTTGCGCAAGCCCGGATCAATCCCAAGAACCCGCATCCTGCTCCCTTTTTTCGTTGGCAAAGGGTTAGCACGAAAAGAGAACATCCGCCAAGCGGTTTCGCGGCCGGTGTGGCATTTGCGTAAAGCGGCAGTTGGCACGCTGAAAGCGACAGTTTTGTTTGGCGCGCGAAAATTTCTGAATGAAATCAAGGTGAAATTGGTTCAGCCAGCCATGCGTGGCGCGCAAATCGGCCTTGCTTGGCACCATCTTGCTTTGGGTTCGCGCGCCGACTATTTCCTGTGCATCGGAAGCCGAAATCTGCTTCCATCTTAGTCAGTTGTTGAAAGGACTACCGCCATGGCCGCCTATGTGACGTCCCGCGCGGCGCCGTTCGGCGCCATCACCGTTTACCGTATGGTCCAGTCCGTGACCTATACTGCCGAAGCGTTGACGGCCTGGAACTCAGCCCGCATCACCCGCAAGTCGCTGAATCGTCTGTCTAATCGTGAGCTGGACGATATCGGCCTCTGCCGTGGTGACATTGAGCTGATCGGCCGCTGAGCCGACCTGCCAGATCGTTGAAGGCCGCTGCAGCTCGCCGCGGCCTTTTGCATTTGGCGATCCTTGCAGGACCGAAGGCCGCAATACCGGGCGGCCCTGAAGGTGCATGAGGCTGGTTTATTTGAGCTTCTGGACCGCCAGATCGAACATGCCTGCCACATAGATCGTGATCGGGTCGGCTTGCATCAGCCAGCCGCCAACCCGGTCAACCCCTTGGCCGGTCATAAGATCAGCCACCCGCGTGGTGTAGATATGCGCGCCAATCTGTTGATACATAACACCTTTCAACAGAAAGCCGCAGATGAGCAGGAACAGGACGGGTCCGACGATTGACCTGCGCTTCGGCGCTTGCTTGGGATAGTGTGACCGTCCAAGGGTGCCCGACGCCTCGAAGCCGTGGCCTTTGGCGCGTGCTTGTTGAATCCGAGCAACGCGTCCGTAAAAATCGCTCATATTCGGGTCGGCCATACCAGAACTCCTGATTGCGACCCCCACCATAGTTTTTATACGTTTGGAATGTGGCCGAAGTGGGGCAAAAGCGACGAATGCCGTGCAAGCGGCACTTTTGGCCTTAATTCCGCCGCAACACCAATACCGACCATTCCCCAAGATCCTCGCGCGCTGCAGGCGTGAAGCCCGCCGTCACATAGGCCGCCGTCACCGCCTCGGCCTGCACCACCAGCAGACCGGACAGGATGACGATGCCGTTTTGCGCGGTATGGCGCGCCATGTCAGGGGCGAGTTCCATCAGTGGGCCTTTGAGAATGTTGGCAAAAATCAGATCGAACGGGGCGGCTGCCTTGATTTGCGGATCGGCGAAACCGGCGGCCTCAAGGCACCGGACACGGCCTTGCAGGCGGTTGATTGCGACATTCGCCACGGCCACATCGACCGCGACCTGATCAATGTCGGAGGCGATCA
>JAYTQA010000318.1:0-3343 GCA_043746955.1 bacterium
GGGCTGCCTTGCTGGCTGATCCGGCATGGCGGCAGTGCCGATCTGAGTGCAGCGCGCGACCGCTGGCGGATTGCCTCCCTGCCCTCCGCCCTCAATCCCGACGACGCCATGGCTCCGGGCGATCCGCGCTGGCGGGCGGAACTGTTCCGCTCGCGCGACAAGCAGCCCGGCCTTTGGGTGGCTTGCCATGAGCGCGGGGCAGATGGGGCGGCGGATCGTCTCAGTCTTTCTGCTGCAGTTCCCGATGGAGCGCTGGCAGAAGCAAGCGGAACGGATGGGCAACGCACCGCCCGATGACCTGCCGCAGGTGCTGGCGATTGACGGGCCGCATGGGCCGGTGGTTCACGCGGCAAACCGGGCAGCGCATCTGGCAGGGGTCACGACAAGCGCGCGGGTGGTGGACATGCGCGCCCTTTGCCCCAGCCTGCGGGTGGATTATGCCGACCCCGCGGGCGATCAGGTCGCACTGGCAAGGCTGGCGCTTTGGGCGCGGCGCTGGTGTCCGTGGACCGCCGCCGATGGCCAGGGGTTGATCCTGGATAGCACCGGATCAGACCACCTCTGGGGTGGTGAGCCCGCGATGCTGGCGGAGATCGAGGCGCGCCTGTCCCTCTTGGGGTTCTCCGCCCGGCTGGCACTGGCGCCGACCTGGGGTGCCGCCTGGGCGCTGGCACGCTTCGGGCCGGTCAGGGCGATCTGCACCGATCTGGCCCCGCTGCCAGTGGCCGCCCTGCGGCTGGGCGAGCAGACGGTCCTGTTGCTGCACCGGCTGGGGCTGAAGACCGTGGGCGATCTGGCCGCCGTGCCGCGCTTGGGCTTGGCCCGCCGCTTTTCGCGGGCGGCGTTAGCGGACAACCCCCTCCTCAGGTTGGACCAGATGACCGGCCACCTGCCCGAACCGCTCGCCCCGCCCGAGGCACCACCGGTGTTTCGCGCCAATGCAAGGCTGGCCGAGCCGATCTTTGACCCGACCCACCACTTGGCCGACCTCTGCGATACGCTATGCGCCCAGTTCACCAAGGCGGGCCACGGCGCACGGCGCTTGCGGCTGACCGTCTACCGCACCGATGGTGAGATAGCCTCGATTGATGTCGCCATGGCCTCTGCCAGCCGTGAGGCGTCACATCTGGCAGACCTCTTCCGCGACCGGCTGGAGAAGATCGACCCCGGCTACGGCTTCGATCTGATCTCGCTTGAGGCCCCGGTGACCGAACCCCTCGGCGTGGTGCAATCCAACCTCGCGGGCGGCCGCGATGAGACGCTGGAGCTGTCGCGTCTGGTCGACCGGCTGACCATGCGCTTTGGCAGCCATGCCCTGTCACGCCCGATCCCGCGTGCCAGCCACATCCCCGAACGCTCTGAAACCCGCGCCGCGCCCATGGCCACCGCCGCCGATATACCGCCCCTGGCCGAACGCCCCCTGCGCCTGCTCGATCATGCCGAGGAAATCCGCGTGCTGTACGCTGTACCCGAAGGCCCGCCCGCGCAATTCATCTGGCGACGGCTGACCCACCGGACCACCCGCTATGCCGGGCCGGAACGCATTGCCCCGGAATGGTGGCAGGACCAACCCGGCACCCGCCTGCGCGACTACTTCAAGGTCGAGGATGAGGCTGGCCGCCGCTACTGGCTGTACCGCGAGGGCCTGCATGACGATCGGCGCGGTGGCGATCCGCGCTGGTTTCTGCACGGGATGTTTGCCTGATGCCCGAAAACGACAATACCCGCCGCAGCCGCAGCTTACGCGCAGACTTCGCACCCAACCTCCTGGCGGATTACGTCGAACTGGGTGTCGCCAGCGCCAAGTCTTTTCTGCGCGCCAGAGATCAACACTGGTGCGACCATAGGCGCTTGGCCTGATGCCCGAAAAGGACAATATCCATCCCCGCCGCAGCTTGAACGGCGACTTCCCGCCCAACCCCCGCGCGCCTTACGTCGAACTGGGCGTCGCCAGCGCGTTCTCTTTCCTGCGTGGCGCTTCGGATGCCACCGATCTGGTGCTGACCGCCCATGCGCAGGGCTATGATGCGCTGGGGATCGCCGACCTCAACAGCATGGCCGGAGTGGTCAGGATACACGCCGAGGCGCTGAAGGCCAATCTGCGCCCGGTGATCGGCTGCCGTTTGCGCCTGACCACCGGAGAGGCGTTTCTGGCCTACCCGCGCGACCGTGCCGCCTATGGCCGCCTCTGCCGCCTGCTGTCCAAGGGCAAGATGCACGACCCTGACGGTGCGTGGCAGGCCAAGGGCATGTGCGACATCACCCTCGCCGATCTTGCCGCCCAAGCCGAGGGGGTACAACTGATCATCCTGCCCGACGCGATTGAGCCAGACGGGGCCCTGCCAAAGCGGCTGGCGCACCTGATCCGCCGCCTGCCAAGCTTGAGGCACGTCGCGGTCAGCTACCTTTACCGGAGCGATGACCGGGCGCGGATCAACCGGCTGGACCGCTTGGCCCGCACCCATGGCCTTGGCATCCTCGCCACCAACGACGTGCAATACCACGCCCCCGACCGCCGCCCGCTGCATGACGTGATGACCTGCATCCGCGAGAAAACCACGATTGCGGAGGCCGGCTATCTGCTCAACCCCAATGCCGAGCGCCACCTGAAATCGCCCGCCGAGATGCTGCGCCTGTTTGCCGAATGGCCCCATGCCATCCGTGCCACCCGCGAAGTGGCCGATGCCTGCACCTTCGATCTGCGCGATCTGGCCTATCATTACCCGCATGAAACCGTGCCCCCCGGCGAAACCGCACAAAGCCAGTTGGAAAAGCTGACCTGGCAAGGTGCCGCCGCCCGCTATCCTTCCGGCGTGCCCGACAAGGTCAGCGCGACCCTGCTGAAAGAGCTGGACATGATCACGCGGAAGAAAATTCCGCAGTATTTTCTGACCATCCACGAAATTGTCCTGTTCGCGCGCGGCGAAGGCATTCTGTGCCAAGGGCGCGGGTCCGCCGCCAATTCCGCCGTCTGTTACGTGCTGGGCATCACCTCGGTCGACCCTGCCGAACAGGAACTGCTGTTCGAACGCTTCATCAGCGAGGAACGTGACGAGCCGCCCGACATTGACGTGGATTTCGAACATGAACGGCGCGAAGAGGTGATCCAGCACATCTATGCCAAATATGGCCGCCAGCGCGCCGGGCTTTGCGCCACCGTGATCCACTATCGCCCGCGCTCGGCCATCCGCGAAGTGGGCAAGGCGATGGGCCTGTCGGAAGATGTGACCTCGGCTCTGGCGAAAACCGTTTGGGGCAGTTGGGGCACCAGTATGAGCGAGGCAAATTCGTCCGAGGCCGGGCTGGACCTGACCGACCCTTTGCTGGCGCGCACCATCAAGCT
>JAYTQA010000319.1:0-3343 GCA_043746955.1 bacterium
GCCATCAGGTGCAAATCGACCGGACGCGCGCCAATCGCACAGCCGCCCGGCAAAGACACAACCGCATGACCATCCCGCGCGAGCATCGGGCCCAGCACAAGGATCGAGGCGCGCATCTTGCGCACGATATCGTAGTCCGCCGTATGGTTGGCAATGTCGTGGCTGGACATCGCCAATACGAGGCCGTCCTGCAAGCTGGCAACCTCGGCCCCCAATGACCGCAAAAGCTGCGTCATCGTGGCAATGTCCGACAGGCGCGGCGCATTGGTCAGCGTCAGCGGCTCATCCGACAGCAAGGTGGCAGGCATCAGCGTCAGGCACGCATTCTTCGCGCCCGCAATCGGGATCGCACCCGATAAGGCACCGTTGCCCCTGACCAGAATAGAATCCATATGCCCGCCTCATCCCTTGTCATTATCTGCCTCGGTCGCAGCGCCGGGCTTTGCGTCACTAGCTTCGGCCCTTGCCCTGGCCTGAGCCTTCGCTTGGTCTTTCCGGCGCCCCATATTGGCTTTCAAAGCCGCCTTCAACCGCTGTTCGCGGATCACTGCGGCGCTAAGGTTGTGGTCAGACCTGGGTTCGCGCGTCATGGGCGTTTGTGTAGCGCAACGCCGGGAAAGCGTCCAGTTCCGTTGCCAATCTCCTCTTGCGCCGACCGAACTTTGCGTCTAATCACCCGCCACGCAAGCTTTGGCATAGCCCAGAACTTGACCCGGCGCTGTGGTAGCTCAGTGGTAGAGCACACCCTTGGTAAGGGTGAGGTCGAGAGTTCAATCCTCTCTCACAGCACCACCTTAGCCCCGGAAACCAAACAGAAATTCAACTTCGTCTGCTGATTTTCGGGATATTTCAATATGCCCGGTTGGGGCGGATAACTTTTCACGGGGTCTTCGGAGGGTTCTTCGTGGTCTTCTTCGGTTCCATAACGGGCAATCCTCCGAGAGTTTTGCTCTCCGGTAAAACCGGGGCGGTTCAGCTTTGCACCCGTGATGTTTTGCAGCCCTTCTGAAGCCCTGCAAGGCATTGATCAACCAAGCGCGCCGAACACCAAAGAATTTGTGCTTTTATTTTCAGGGGGTTGAAATGGTGCCCAGAGACGGAATTGAACCGCCGACACGCGGATTTTCAATCCGCTGCTCTACCAACTGAGCTATCTGGGCCCGGGGCGTTGGTGCCGGGTGGCATCGGGTAAGTGGCGGCGTGATACGTCACGCCTTGGGGGCTGTCCAGAGGGGTTGGCAAGAAAAATGCCGAGGTTGCGGCGGGATGCGGGTCGGGGCAATGCCGCTTGCTACCGCTGATTTCGGCGCGCCCAACCGCGCAGGCGACCCCGCGCTCGGCAGCCAAACCGCCTAGTGTTCAAACGACCCGCTGCGATCTATTGCGGCAGGCGCGGTTTGGCTTCGGCGTCGCTGGAAGTGTCGTCCGCCACCTCCGGTCCCGGGATCACATAGGAGCCGGTCAGCCAGCGGCCAAGGTCGACCTCCGAACAGCGGCGCGAGCAGAACGGGTGGTATTTGGCCGCGCCGTCCTTGCCGCAGATCGGGCAGGTCACGCCGCACCCAACGGCGCCAGCAGCCCTGCAAGCGGTTGGCGGTCGCGTTTGCGGGTCATCTCGTACAGACCAAGCGTGGTCCAGCCGGCCAGCGTCACTTCGCCGCCATCGGTCTTGAACGCGGCCTTGATCACCTGATCCAGAATTGCGCGGTCTTTCTTGGGCATCGGCGCAAAGTCGACCACCACCTGACCACCAAGGCCGCGCAGTCGCAACTGGCGGGCCAAATCCCGTGCGGCGGCGATGTTCACCTTGAGCGAGGCCGCAGGCGAGCCATCACTGCCGGTGTTCACATCCACCGCGACCAAAGCGCGGGTCGGTTCCACCATCATATGGCCAGCACCTAGGTCGACCCGAGGTCCGCGCAAATCGTCGATCATCTCCAGCACACCGTGGGCCGCAAAACCCGCCTCGACCACCTCATCCGGCGCAGGGTCGGCCCAGTCGCGCCAGGCGGTGTCCTGCGCGCTTGCCCCCTCCAGCAGCAGTTCGGGCGGGCCGTCAAGGTCGGCCATCACCGCCAGCGCAAGGCCGCGCAATTCGGCTATTTCGCGCGCAATCGCATCGGGGTCTGCCGCCTCTGCCGCTGACCGCACGATCAGGCCGAACTGGCCATCGGCCCCGGCCATCGCGGCAACCGCCAGAGCCTGCAACCCGTCCCGCACCGCCTCATCCCGGATCCGGCGCGAGATATTCAGCCCCGCAGCACCCGGTGTGACAATCGCCAACTGGCCCTTGAACAAAAGGCGCGAGGTCACCGGCAAGGCCTTGCCCGGCTCGGCAGGCCCGGTGACCTGGACCAGAAGCCGCTGCCCCGGTGCCAAGCCATCGGTCTGGCGCAGAAAGCCCGATCCGCCGCCCGGCAGTTTGACGAACATGCCGCCGATGCCCTTCATCGGGCGGTCGGCCACCGCACGGTAGATCGCCCCGGTCAGCGGCGTGTCATCTGCGGGGTCAATCAACAGCTCTTCCAACCGGCCATCAACCAGCAAAGCCGCAGCCTTGCGCCCGTCGATCTCGTCCAGAACGATCACCCGACCGATCATGCTGACCTCCAGACCGGATAACCCGCTGCGGCCAAGAGGCCAGCGGTTTCTGCCAGCGGCAGCCCGACAATGCCGCTGAAACTGCCCGAAATCCACGGGATAAACCCGCCCGCCAGGCCCTGAATGCCGTAAGCCCCCGCCTTGCCCTGCCATTCGCCGCTGGCGAGATAAGCGTTCAACTCAGCGTCCGACAGGCGTTTCATCTTGACCGCTGACGTGCTCTGCCGGGTCCAGACCCGATCGCCCAGGCGCAAGGCCAATGCGGTGATCACGGCATGCCTGCGCCCGCCCAAGGCCAACAGAAACGCCGCCGCTTCGGCCGCATCCCTTGGTTTGCCAAGGATACGCCGCCCCAAAGCCACGGTGGTATCCGCGCACAGCACCAGATCGCCCGCGCCCGCCGCCACCGCCATCACCTTGGCGTGGGCAATCCGCTTGGCATAGGCCAGCGGCAGTTCGCGCGGCTTGGGGTCTTCGTCAATGTCCGGCGGCAGGATCGCATCCGGCACGATCCCCAGTTGCGCCAGAAGTTCCCGGCGGCGCGGGCTGGCAGATCCCAGGATGAATTTCAAAGCCTTGTCCCGCCCGGCCAAAATTGACCGGTCAGCGACCGAAAACCGGTGCCCACGCTACGCCACGTGCTCACTTGAACCGATAGTTGATACGGCCCTTCGACAAATCGTAGGGCGTCATTTCCACCTGCACCTTGTCACCGGCCAGCACGCGGATCCGGTTCTTGCGC
>JAYTQA010000320.1:0-8881 GCA_043746955.1 bacterium
GGCACGGAATCGACCATCGCCATCGCCAGTTTGCTGTCGCCCACCAGCTTGGCCAGATCGACGCCCTGCACCAGATCAACCTTGGCAGCGGCCTTGTCAGCCGCAACCAAAATCAGCGTATTGGCCAGGATATCCTTGCGGCTGTCGGGTTTGATCAGCTTGGCGTCGGCCAGCACATCCATCCATTGTTTGGAAGCCGAGATGAACAGGTCCGCCGGTGCGCCCTCCTGAATTTGCTTGGCCAGCTTGGCCGAGGATTCATAGGAAATCGTCACCGTGTCGCCAGAGGTTTTCTGCCAATTGGCGGCAATTGCATCCAATGCGGTCTTGAGGCTCGATGCCGCAAAGACGGTGATTTCGGTGGCTGAGGCGGGCATAACCAAAGCGGTGGACAAGGCAAGGGCCAGCCAAATGCTGCGCGCTCGAATGGTCATGCAATCCCCCACACGATAGGTTTCAGTGGAAATATCACCCAGTGCAGCGGCGGGATGCAAGCGTTATTTCTGGCCGGGAATATCCCGCAGCATGGCGCGCAGGGTGGCGATGTCATGCGCCGCAGCCGCCGCAGCGGCACTTTCAACCGCGCGGTACAGCGCCATAACCGCCAGACCTGCCTCGGTCACCCGCGCGCCACCCCCGCCGGCCCCGCCGCGTGTCCTGTCAACCAACGGATCGCGAAACGCGGCGTTCATCTCCTCGACCAGCATCCAGGCGCGCTTGTAACTCATCTTCATGTCGCGGCCCGCCGCCGAAATCGAGCCGGTGTCACGGATCCGCTGCAACAATTCCGCCTTACCCGGCCCAAGCATCGCCTCGCCGCCAAAATAGATGCGAAGTTGCAGGCGGGTGGGTTGGGGGTCAGGCGTATCGGGCATGATCCCAAGCTTCTGCCAAACCTGTGACAGCGCAAGTGCAATTTCAGATGCGGTCAAACTTGCCCAACCGCACCCGACCCGGTCGCGCCAGCCACGCAGACGTCACCCCGGCTTGTGGTCGGCCAAACTTCGCCGGGTCGCGCAAATCAGGCGGTGTGCGGCCCCAAAGCGCAAGCACCGCTTGTACCCATCCGGCAATGCCGCTTAACGTGGCGCAGCAGACCGGCACAGCTTGCCAGCCTCCCACGGGTTTTGACGACGAACGGGTCCCAGCATGAGATTTATGACAGCACACAGCGCGAAAGCCGCCGCCATCGCGCTTGCCGAAGAACCGGGACTGGCCCGGGTTTTGGCCGGTGGCACCGACCTTCTGGTGCAGATGAAGGCGGGCAGTCTTGCCATCGATCTGGTGGTTGATATCAAAAAGATCCCCGGAATCCGGGACATCACGGCCGAGGCTGGCGGGTTTCGCATCGGCGCGGCAGTTTCCGGCGCTGAACTTGGCGAACACGCGGGCGTCCTCGCGATGTGGCCCGGCGTGGTGGAGGCCGCGCGGCTGATCGGCTCCACCCAGATTCAGGGGCGCTGCACGATGGCCGGCAACTTGTGCAACGGCTCCCCCGCAGGCGATTCGGTGCCCGCATTGTTGGCCGCCGGTGCCGAGGTGCGGATCGAAGGGCCAAACGGTGTGCGCGATGTGCCCGTGCAGGACATCCCGACCGGTCCCGGCAAAACCACGCTGACCAAGGGCGACATCGTGACCTCCCTGCTTTTGCCCGCTCGCCCGGCCCGGTCCGGTGATGCTTACTTGCGGTTCATTCCGCGCACTGAGATGGACATTGCGGTGGCCTCTGCCGCCGTCAGCCTGACGCTCGATGCCACCGGCACCGTGACCGCCGCCCGCGTGGCCTTGGGGGCAGTGGCACCAAAAGTCCTGCTGGTTGACGCAGCGGCCAAAGCCATCATCGGCACCAAGCTTGACGCGGCAGCCCTTGCCACGCTAACCCAAGCCTGCGAAGCCGCCTGCTTGCCCATCGACGACAAACGCGGCACCATCGCGTTTCGCACCAGCACCGCGGGTGTGCTCGCCCGCCGTGCGGTCCTGATCGCCTATGCCCGCGCCAAAGACCAAGCCAGAGGTGCAAAATGAAATCGCTCCACGTTTCCACCACCGTCAACGGCGATCCGGTCGAGTTTATCTGTGATCCTGACGAACCGCTTCTGGATGTACTGCGCAACCGCCTTGGCCTGACCGGCGCGAAGGAAGGCTGCGGCACCGGCGATTGCGGCGCTTGTTCGGTCACGTTGGATGGCCGTCTGGTCTGCGCCTGCCTGGTGCTCGGGGCCGAGGCTCAGGGGGCGGAAATCTCCACTATCGAAGGCATGGCGCTCGGCGATCAGCTTCACCCCCTGCAACGCGCCTTCATCGACGGGGCGGCTTTCCAATGCGGCATCTGCACGCCGGGCATTCTGGTGGCGGCCAAGGCGCTGCTGGAAACCAACACCTCTCCGAGCGACGAGGAGGTCCGCTATTGGCTCGCTGGCAACCTCTGCCGCTGCACCGGATATGACAAGATCATCGCCGCCGTTCAGGTGGCTGCCGCTGAAATGAGGGGCGCTTAACATGGCACTCGACGATTCCAAACGCCAATTCCGCTATGTCGGCACCCGGCCCAACCGGCCCGATGGTGTCGATAAGGTCACTGGCCGCGCCCAATACGGGGCCGATATGACCGCACCGGGCATGCTGACCGGGGCAATTCTGCGCTCCCCCCATGCCCATGCCAAAATCCTGTCGATCGACACCACCGCAGCCGAAGCGATCCCCGGCGTGCGCGCTGTCATCACCGGGGCCGACTTTGCCCGCCCCTACGACAGTTTCCTGCGCGATGTGCAGGAAAACTGCATGGCCCGCGACAAGGTTCTTTATGACGGCCACGCCGTCGCCGCTGTCGCTGCCACCTCGCCCGCCATCGCCAAGGCGGCTTTGAAAGCGATCAAGGTCACATACCAAACCCTGCCCCATGTCATCGAGGTGGACTTGGCCATGAAACCCGGCGCCCCCGTCGTGCAAGCCGGTCGCGCCTTGGAGAACGTCCCGGCTGGCATGTCGGAAAACGTCACCAACGCCTGCGAGTTCGGTCATGGCGACCTCGCCGCAGGCTTCGCCAAAGCGGACCTCACGATCGAGCGCAGCTTCAAAACTGCCGCAACCCATCAGGGTTACATCGAGCCGCACGCCTGTCTTGCCTCGGTCACCGCCGATGGCAAGGCCGATCTCTGGTGCTGCACCCAGGGCCAGTTCTTCGTCCGCACCCTCTGCTCGGCGATCTTGGGGATGGAGGCGAGCCAATTGCGCGTCACCCCATCCGAAATCGGCGGCGGCTTTGGCGGCAAAACCACGGTGTTCATTGAACCCGTCGCCCTCGCTTTGTCGAAAAACGCCGGTCGTCCGGTGAAGATCGTGATGACCCGGGATGAGGTGTTCAAAGCCACCGGCCCCACCGTGTCCGCCTCGATGGACGTCAAGATCGGCATGACCAAAGACGGTCGCATCACCGCCGGGGAAGGCCATTTCCGCTACTCCGGCGGCGCTTTTCCCTGCGGCACCTGCGACATGGGCGCGCAAGCGGCTTTCGCCGCCTATGACATGACCGCCGTGCGCACTTATGGCTGGAACGCCCTGACCAACCGGCCGAAAGAGGCCGCCTACCGTGCGCCCGGTGCCCCGCAAGCGATCTTTGCCGTCGAAAGCGTGATCGATGAACTGTGTCAAAAGCTGAACCTCGACCCGCTTGCCGTCCGCCTGAAGAACGCCGCCCACAAAGGCACCCTGTCGTCCTACGGTCCGACTTTCAACGAAATCGGTCTCGAGGCGACCCTGCTCGCGGCCCAATCCCATCCGCACTACACCGCCCCCTTGGGCAAAAACCAAGGTCGCGGCCTGTCCTGTGGCTTCTGGTTCAACTTTGGCGGCAACACCTGCGTATCGCTTAACATCAACACCGATGGCACTGTTGGCGTGACCGAGGGCAACCCCGACATCGGCGGCTCCCGCGCTGCAATCTCGCTGATGGCGGCGGAAGAGCTGGGCATCCCCTATGAGAACATCCGCACCATCGTCGCCGACACCAACTCGCTTGGCTATAACGACGTGACCGATGGCAGCCGGGTGACCTTTGCGGTCGGTCTGGCCACCATCAAAGCCGCCCGCGATGCGATCACCAAGATGAAATCGCGCGCCGCAAAGTACTGGGGTATCGATGTCGATGCGGTCGATTGGGTCGATGGTGCCGCCGTGCCCGCAGGCCCCAACGCTGGCAAATTTCCACCCCTCACCCTGGCTGAGATCGCTGCCGTCTCGCCCCAGACCGGCGGGCCGATTGCGGGCCATTACGAGGTGAATGTTGACGGCGCTGGTGTCAGCTTTGGCGTGCATTTGGTCGATGTCGAGGTTGACCCTGAAACTGGCTTCACCAAAGTCTTGCGCTACACCGTGTTTCAGGATGCCGGCAAAGCCGTCCACCCCGACTACGTCGAAGGTCAAATGCAGGGCGGTGCCGTGCAAGGCATTGGCTGGGCATTGAACGAGGAATATATCTACGGTGCCGATGGCCGCTTGCAGAACGCGGGCTTCCTCGACTACCGCATCCCGGTAGCGAGCGACCTGCCCAACATCGAAACCGTGATCCTGGAGATTCCCAACCCCGGCCACCCCTACGGTGTGCGTGGCGTCGGTGAAACGCCGATTGTCCCGCCGCTCGCCGCTATCGCCAACGCGGTGTCGCGGGCTGCAGGTGTGCGGATGACCGAACTCCCGATGTCGCCGCCGCGGATTCTGAAGGCACTGAAGGCGTAACCCGTGTCGGGCAACACTGATCATCGGTCTGGCCCGACACGCAAACCTCAAAGGCGCGAGCGTGGTTAAGGTCAAACTTTGGGGGTCTTTGCGCCACTGGACCGGCGGGCAATCCGTCGTCGAAGTGGAGGCCAAGACCTTCAAAGACCTGCTCGACCGCCTGTCGGAAACCTACCCCGGCCTCGCCCCGCAAATTCAGCGCGGGGTTTCCATGTCACTTGACGGGGTGATCTACCGGGAGGCGTGGTTTCAGGAAATCAGGCCCGACGCCGAAGTCGTCCTGATGCCCTTCATGCAAGGCGGCTAAAGCGCATTCCGAAACGTGAGGCGCGGTTTTCGGCAAAAAATGCGCGCAAAAACAAAGACGTAAAGCGGTTGTTTGATTCTTATCAAACGCAAACCGCTTTAAGCCCCGACCGCCTTCAATGCTTTTTCCAGATCGCCGACCTGTTCACAATTGCCGCACAGGGTTTTCAGCTTGGAAAGGTTCGCTTTGGCGAGCTCGATCTTGCCCGTGGTGATGAACAACTCGCCCTGATATTCCAAAGCACCTAAGTGGTTGGGGTTGATCGTCAACACTTTGAGGTAGGCGTTCGAGCTGTCATCCAGCTTGCCCAGCTTGCGATAGGTGAAGCCAAGAAGGTTCCAAGCATCGGCGTTCTTGGCGTCATCCTTGGTCAGCATCACCAGCATCGGCAGGGCGTCCTTGAACTTGCCCGCATCGACCGTGGCCTTGGCCTGCTGATAAGTGGCTGCTGCAGGTGCCGTGGTGGCGCTGCTGCCATCACTGGTGCCCGCCGCCAGAACCGGCACGGCCATGAGCGAAAAGGACGCTAAAAGGACTGCGGTTGCGCAGTTGAATTTGAAAGTCATGATGGGTCTCCGTTTTCTTGACCTGATAGTTATAGGCTTGTTTTTGCGGATTTACCCTTCAACCCTGCGTGACAAATGTTACGCCACCCCCTCCGCCTGCAGCACTTGGCTGATCGAGGTCGAGAATTTATCCACGATTTCAACCAGTTCGGCATCGGTGCAGTTGTACGGCGGCGCCAGCATGACGATGTCGCCGCGGGCGCCATCGACATTGCCACCAACCGGATAGCAGACCAACCCGTTCTGCATCGCCTGATCGCGCACCTTCAGGTATAATTTCCGTGAGGCTTCAAAAGGCGCCTTGGTCACCCGGTCCGCCACCAGTTCCGCGCAGATAAAGTGCCCACGACCGCGAATGTCGCCGACAGCCTCCACCCCCGCGAAAGCATCGGCGAGCCAGCCCTTGATGCGGCTTTCATTCGCCGCCACCCGCGCCAAAAGCCGGTCCCGCGCAATGATCTTCTGCACCGCGACACCCGCCGCACAAGCCGCCGTATGCCCGCTAAACGTATGCCCGGTGCCAAACGCGCCGTCCTGAACCCGGATCACCTCCCATACTGCGGTGCTACAAATCGCAGCCCCCAACGGCAGATAGCCAGCCGCCAACCCTTTGGCGACCGACATGATATCCGGCTCGACGCCGTCGTGCTCCAACGCGCGCCAGGTTCCGGTGCGACCGGCACCACACATCACCTCGTCGGCAATCATCAAAACACCATGGCGCGAGCAGATCTCGCGCACCCGCCGCGCATATCCTTCAGGCGCAGGCACACAACCGCCCGCCGCCCCCACCACCGGCTCAAACACAAACGCCGCAATAGTCTCCGCCCCCGCGCGCAAGATCGCGGCTTCCAGTTCGGCCGCACCAGCCGCCCCCGCCGTTTCGGCCGTAGCCCCCGCGATCGGCCGATAAGCATTGACCGGCGACAGCTTGATCGAGGGAATGAACGCCCCCTCATACGCCGCGGTCCGCTCAGCAAACCCGGAAAGTCCCAATGCCCCCAGCGTGTTGCCATGCCACGACCTTTGCCGTGAAATGAACTGCCGCCGGGATTTCTGCCCCATTGCCGTATGATACTGCAAGGCAATCTTCAGGCAGCTTTCCACCGCCTCTGACCCGCTGGTCACATAGACCATCTCGTGCAGCGTCCCACCGACATTCTCGCGGATGATCGCCGTCAACTCCTCCAACGCGTCGGTGGTAAAGTTGTACCGGTAGGCATGGGCAATCGCCGCCATCTGCACCGCCACCGCCGCATTCACCTCGTCATTGGCATGGCCAAGACAGTAAACCGCAGGCCCGCCTGACCCGTCGATATACTGCTTGCCTGACGCATCCCACAGATAACTCCCCTTGGCGCGCACGACCTTCGGCAAACCGCCGGTGGATTTCAGGGCGGCAGGCGAACTGGCAGACATGGGTTGCTCCGGGCTTTTCGGCAGCTTCGCAGGGGTGCTGCCCGCGCGCAAGGCGCATGCCGGATGCGACGCAGCCACGTACCCCTGCCAATTTCATGGCGCGCCCATTGTGGGCACCGGTCTGTGACATGAAGCCGGACCGCAAAATGCCCAAGCTGACGGTGGATCGTGACGTACTGGCCCGCCAAGTCACCGGGGGGCTTTGGACCACAGCGACGCCAGCGGCACGGGTTTGCCCAAAAGATAGCCCTGTGCGTAGTCGATGCCCAAATCCCCGACCGCTGCCAAAAGATCCGGGTGGTCGACAAACTCGGCCACGGTCGGGACCCGCAACACCCGGGCGATATCCACGAACGACCGCACCGCCACTTGGCTGAGCGGGTCGGTCAGCAGGCTTTGCACAAACTGACCGTCAATCTTCAGGCAATCAACCTTCAATGATTTCAGGTGGCCGAATGAGGTGGCTCCCGCGCCAAAGTCATCCAGTGCCACCCGCACGCCGAGCGCATGAACCTGCTCGATGAACAGCGAAGCATCGGCGATGTTGGCGAAAGCCGCGGTTTCCGTCACCTCCAGCGACAGGCGCTGACAGATGTCCGGCCCGGCCTCCTGCAACAGGAGGGTCACCTGCCGGTGAAAGGCGCGGTCGCCGACCGACTTGCCAGACAGATTTATGCTAACGGTAGCCAGATCGCTGAGGTCCGGCAGACCCTTCAAGAAAGCCACGGCTTTGCCCAACACCCACAAATCGACCCGCGTCGACAGGTTAAACCGCTCGACCGAGGGCATGAACGCCCCCGGCAAAATCATCTCGCCAGCCTCGCCCGGCAGGCGCAGCAGCACCTCCAGATGTTTGCCGGTGGCACCCGAGCCCAAAGCGATGATCGGCTGGCCGTACAACTGGAACAGATCGGCCGACAGCGCGTGCTCCAACCGGCTGACCCATTGCTTTTCCCCCTCGCGCGCCTGCAAAAACGCCTCGTTTTCGCGCCACACGACACAGCGGTTGCGCCCGGTTTCCTTGGCCGAAATGCAAGCGGCGTCGGCCGCCCGCAACAGCGCGGCGGGCGAAATCCAGCGCGCGTCAATTGGCACCAGCCCGATGCTTGCCCCGACCCTGAAGCTGCGCTCGCCTTGGGTATAACGGTAGGCCGCCATCTTTTCGCAGATTGTCTGCGCAATGCGTTCGGCGGCGGGCACCGGGCAGTCTTCAAGGATAATCCCGAACTCGTCCCCGCCCAGCCGGGCGAGCCTGTCACCCGACCGGATCGCCCCGGCAAAAATAGCGCTGGCCCTTTGCAAGACCTCGTCGCCCGCCGCATGGCCGCAGGCGTCGTTGACCAGCTTGAACTGGTCAAGATCAATGAACAGCAAACTGCTTTTGATGTCCGTGGTTTTGGCGGTTTCCAGCGCCTGCTCCAGCAGCCGTTCAAACTCGGTCCGGTTTTTGGCGCCGGTCAGCGGGTCGTGGGTGGCGCGGTAGGTCATCTCGCCGCTCAATCGGCGTTCGGCGGTCACGTCGTGGAACACCAGAACCACGCCATGAATGTTGCCATCGTCGTCCTTGATCGGCGCCGCCGAATCTTCGATGCCGTATTTCTGCCCCTCACGCGAAACCAGAATGGTGCCCGCCGCCATGCCGACAATCGCCCGTTTGGCCAGACAGGCGTCAACCGGGCTTTGCACCGGCAACAGCGTCGCTTCATTCAGAATGTTGAAAATCTGGGCGAGCGGCCGGCCACACGCCTCAGCCGATGGCCAACCGGTCATCAGTTCGGCCACCGGGTTCAGCCAGGTCACGATTCCGGTGCCATCGGTGGTGATCACAGCGTCACCGATCGAGCGCAGCGTCACG
>JAYTQA010000321.1:0-3332 GCA_043746955.1 bacterium
GCCGCCCGGATCAACGAGGCCCCGCCATCCGCCACCCCTCTGACCGCGATCCAGATCAACCCACCGCCCCAGTCAAACGTGGCCTCATGGTCCACGCCTGCCAACGCCGCCACCACATCCGCCGCAGCCGTCGGCTTGACCGACACCCGCCACAGCGCACCTGCCCCCAACCCGCCGCCATCGCGCACCAATTCCCACAAGCCGTTGCCCGCAACCTCCGCCCAATCCCCGGCCAACAAATCCTGCAAAGCCCGCGCCCTGTACCGGACCGAGGCCGCCATCCCCTCCACCCGCAACAGCGCGCCAAACCGCCCATAAGCCGCCCCCGAAACCTCAAACGGCGAGCCGAGCGCTTTGCGCAGCAGCCCCAACCCCGCCACCCGCCCGACCTCTGCCTGCAAAGTCACCTGCGCTTCAGGCACCGCCTGCACCTTGAACGCCACTTCCGCGATCACCCCCAATGTCCCATGGCTTCCGGCCAGCAGCTTCACGAGGTCCAGCCCGGTCACATTCTTCATCACCCGCCCGCCCGACTTCACGAGGTTGCCCATGCCATCGACAAACCGTACCCCCAGCAGATGATCCCGCGCCGCGCCGACCTGCACCCGCCGCGGCCCGCAGGCATTCACCGCAGCCACCCCGCCCATCGTGGAATCCCCCTGCCGCCCCAGAACCGCCCGCATATCCGGCACCTCGAACGCCAACCGCTGCCGCTCACCCGCCAACACCGCTGCCACCTCCGCCAAGGCGGTTCCCGCCGCCACCACCAAAGTCAGTGCCGCCGGTTCGTACAATCTGATTCCACGCAACCCCGCAGTTTCCAACACCTCGCCCATCCCAAACGCCACGCCCCGCGTGCCGCCGCCGCGCAGGCTCAAAGGCCCAGACGCCGCCCGGACCATCTCACACAACTCGGCTTCATCCCTAGGCTTCATTGCGGCTTTCATCAGGGCAAAAATACTCCACCGAGGGGTCCGGGGAGGTGTGAAACCTCCCCGGCGCTGTCACCCGGCGCGCCGGCTGGCGGTAATATCCAACGGAAACACCTTTGCGGGGTTCAGCAACCACTGCGGATCAAACACATCCTTGACCCGCAACTGGGCCTCCAGATCGGCACCCGAGAATTGCACCGTCATCAGATCGCGCTTTTCCACCCCGACGCCATGCTCGCCGGTCAGACAGCCGCCAACCTCGACACACAGCTTCAGAATATCCGCCCCCAATGCTTCACAAATCTCCAGATCGCCCGGCTTGTTGGCGTCGTAAAGGATCAGCGGGTGCATATTGCCATCGCCGGCATGAAACACATTGCCGACCCGCAAGCCTACTGCCGCACTCATCTCACCGATCCGCCGCAGCACGTAAGGCAGTTCCGACACCGGGATCGTGCCGTCCAGACACATGTAATCCGCGATATTGCCCATAGCGCCAAAAGCCGATTTCCGCCCCAACCAAATCTTGCGGCTCTCGTCCTCCGACCCGCTCTCCCGATAGGCCACCGGATCATGCAACAGCGCAATCGCTTTGATCCGCGCCAGTTGAGCGTCAATCTCCGGGGCACTCCCCTCGACCTCGACAATCAGCAACGCCTCGCAATCGGGGTAGCCCGCATGGGCAAACGCTTCGCAGGCACGGATACAGGGCCGGTCCATGAACTCGATCGCCACCGGCAACAGCCCGGCCCGGATGATATCCGCCACGCAGGCCCCCGCCACCTCGTTCGAGGCAAACCCCATCAAAACCGGCCGCGCGCCTTCAGGTTTCGGCAAAATCCGCAAGGTCGCCTCGGTCACCACGCCCAACTGGCCTTCCGACCCGCAAATCACCCCCAGCAAATCCAGGCCCGCGGCGTCACTATAGGCCCCGCCAATTTCGACCACCGCACCGCTCATCAAAACCAAAGTCACGCCGAGCAGATTATTCGTGGTCACGCCATATTTCAGACAATGCGCCCCGCCGGAATTCATCGCGATATTGCCCGCGATGGCACAAGCCAACTGGCTGGACGGGTCAGGCGCATAAAACCAGCCATCCGCCTCGACAGCACCGGTCACGCTCAAGTTGGTCCGCCCGCTTTGCACCCGGATAAAGCGGTTCTGGTAATCCGTCTCGATCACTGCGTTCATCCGCGCCACGCCCAGCACCACGCAATCCGCCGTGGGATAGGCCCCCCCCGCCAACGATGTCCCCGACCCGCGCGGCACTACCTTCACCCCCAGCTCGCTGCACAGCTTCAAAACCGCCGAAACCTCCGCCGTTGACCTTGGCAGCACCACGGCCATGGGCGCACAGCGATAGGCGGTCAGCGCGTCACATTCATAGGCCCGTGTCTCGGATGGGTCCGAAATCACCGCATCGGCAGGCAGCACCCGCCGCAGCCGGGCGATAATCGCCTCCCGACCCGCAAGCACAGCCTGGTCTGGCAGCGGCATATCCATGACAAACCTCCGTTTTGCCAAAGCCTACGGGTGCGCGCGCCCACTGGCAAGGTCCGGCTCAGCCCGCGAAGATCACGCGATGAACCTGCTCGCTATCCTTGAAACCACCTTCACCAGCCTCGACAGCGCGGCTTTTCTGGCGCTGATCGTGGCTTGGCTCGCCACCGGCTTTAGCGCCGAATATCCGCCCGGCTGGCGACCCTCGGTCACCATCCTGATGAAGGACTACCGCCGCCTGTGGATGGTCGAATTCCTGACTCGCGAGCCCCGGATCTTCGACATCTCCCTGATTGAAAGCCTGCGCCAAGGCACCGCGTTTTCGGGTCCGGCAGCATGATCGCGATCGGGGGTGGCGTGGCGCTGTTCGGCAATGCCACCACTTTGCAGGGCCTAGGCCATGATCTGACCATCTTGGCCGAGGTGTCGCAACTGCGCATCAAGCTGATTGCCGTGGTAGGGCTGATGGCCAACGCATTGCTGAAGTTCGTGTGGAGCCACCGGCGGTTCGGCCACTGTGCCATCATGATGGCCGCCGTGCCCAATGACCCGGCCAATCCGATGGCCCGGCCCCGCGCCGCCCAGGCGGCAGAGATCAACATCACCGCCGTCCGCAGCTTCAACCGGGGCTTGAATTCGGTCTACGTCGCTCTGGCGGGTCTGGCTTGGCTGATCGGCCCCAAGGCGCTGATCGGGGCCACCCTGGTGACCACCGCCGTCCTGATCCGCCGCGAATTCGCCAGCCAGTCGCGCGCGGTGATGATGGAAAAGCCGGACTGATCTCGCCTCAAGCCTGCCTAGGCCCGCGATGAAAGCCGGCAAAAGCTTGAAGAGCGTCAGGCCTCCGCGCCCCCCCGACTAAACTTTCGCCCCCCGCTGGCCCTCAATCAACCACGC
>JAYTQA010000322.1:0-8864 GCA_043746955.1 bacterium
TGACTTTCCCATCGGGTCCCCCTATATCTGGCTAACAGAAGGGAATCACAGATCAAGCCACAAGGGAATCCTGAATCGCATCAAACCAGACACGCTCTAGCAAGCCTGCCAGCGCGTTGACAGGCATGATTTGACATGCTTGCATCGGGGCTGGGCAAAGGTCGGGCGCGGCCCCACCCGGGGAGACGATAATGGCGGACTATGGTCCATTCCCCTTCGACAACCAACAGGACCTCATCGACAAATCGATCCGTTCCTGCCACCCGGACCAGACCCGGTCCTGGCAACAGGTGGGTGCCGACCTGGGGATTGGCAAACGGGAGGACTGGTGCCTTTACGAACTCAATGGGCGCCGCCGGCTCGACCTGCATCTGAACGGCGGCACATTTAACCTTGGCCACCGCCAACCGGAACTGGTCGCCACTTTGAACGATGCGCTCGACTATTTCGATTTGGGCAACTACTGGTTTCCCTCAGTGTGGCAAACCGCATGGTCAGAGGCGCTGATCAAGGTTAACCCCGGCATGACCTATCTGATCTTTGGCGCAGGTGGGGCTGAGGCTGTTGATATTGCGAACAAATCTGCCTGCTATGCGACCAAGTGCGGCAAGATCGTGTCGATCCTCAAGGGGTATCACAGCGATGACGGGCTTTCGGTGCCCACGGGGGATTTGTGGTTCGCGAAAGTCTTTTGGTCCGATCAGCCTGACACCTTCATTCAGGTGGCCTTCAACGACTTCGCCGCGATGGAGCAGGTGCTGGCTACGGGTGACATCGCGGCCCTGATCATGGAAACCATCCTCGCGACTTACGGCTTTCCCACGACGAGCGACGGCTATCTGGGCCAAGGCAAGGCGCTGTCTGAAAAGTACGGAGCGCTTTACTTCGCGGATGAAGTGCAAATCGGCATGATGCGTTACGGCCAGCTTTGGGGTTGGCAGACCTCGGTCATTCAGCCCGACATTCTGATCACCGCGATGGACCTTTCCGGCGGGCTTAACCTGATTTTCGGCTGCCTCGTGAACGGGCATGCAGGCGAATGGCTGAATGAGGATCGTCTGGCAGATATCTCCACCGCAAGCAGGGCCGAACTTGGCTGCGAGATGGCGCACAAGGTCATCGAGATCCTGCACCGGCCCGAAACAATAGCCTCTGTCGGCACCTTCACCGCGTGTTTCCAAGCCGCAATGGCGGACATGATGCTGCGCAATTGTGACATCTTTACCGGGGTGCCCCAGCTCGGCTTCAGTCCGCGACTGGAGTTTGACCATGCTCAAGAGACGGTCCAAGTCTCAAGCGTACTTTACGATCACGGGGTCTGGGCGATCTTTGCGGCGCTGGACAAGCGGGTGCTGCAATCGATACCCGGCGTGCTCCTCAGGCCCGAAATGTGCGCCGACATCATGAAGCGTTTCGATGCCGCGATGCCGCGTGCGCGCGAGTTGATGGCTGCGGCATGAGTGATTTCGATCAGCTGTCCCATGACGACCAATTGCCGATCCTGCACGAATTGGCGGTCATGGCGATCGGAAGATACGTGCTCAGCCCCGGCCTGCAGGTGCGTCTGATCAACTTGTCGGAAAACGCCACCTATGCCGTGCAGGCCCCGGACGGCCAGCGGTGGGCCTTGCGTATTCATCGGGGCGGCTATCATTCCCGCGCGGCCATCGCCTCTGAACTCGCGTGGTTGCAGGAATTGCGTGCCGCCCGAGTCGTCATCACCCCCGCCCCGTTGGCCGGCCGCGATGGCGAGATCATTCAGGTTGTTGGTCATCCGCGCATGGCCTCGCCGCGCCATGTCGTGCTGTCGATGTGGGAGGAGGGGGCCGAGCCCGGCATGGGTGCCGACCTCTCCCGCCCATTTGAGGTGCTGGGCGAGGCCACCGCGCGAATGCACCGTCACACCCGCGACTGGCAGCGCCCAAGTTGGTTCACGCGGCCTATCTGGAACTTTGCGACCTCGCTAGGCAACACTCCACATTGGGGCAGGTGGCAGGACGGCATGGGGGTGGACGCTGAAAAGGCCAAGCTGTTCGGACGCACGGCACGGGCCATCGAACACCGACTCGTGGCCTACGGCCAAGGCAAGGATCGGTTCGGCCTGATCCACTGCGACCTTCGTCTGGCCAATCTGTTGACCAGCGGCGATGTGGTGAAGGTGATTGATTTCGACGACTGTGGCTTCAGCTGGTTCATGTATGACGCGGCGACCCCCGTGTCGTTTTATGAACATGACCCGCAGGTGTCCGATTTGATTGAGCAGTGGAAAACCGGCTACCGCAGCGTGTTGGACTTGGCGCCAGCGGACGAGGCCGAGATTCCCACCTTCGTCATGCTGCGCCGCCTCCTGCTGGTGGCGTGGATCGGGTCACACTCCGAAACCGTCTTGGCTAAATCCATGGGCCTGCCCTACACCGACGGCACCATGGCGCTGTGTGACCGCTACCTGTCGGACTTTGGCTAGGCCAGCGCAGCCAGACTTTCCGGCAGGACTCGCCCGCCATCCGCCACCATCGCCGCCCCTGCGACATATCCCGTCTATTTTGAGGCAAAATACAACGCTGCATGGCCGACTGCGGCGGCCGTCCCGAGCCGTCGCAGCGCCACCGAGGCCGCCATCGGCAACTAACGCATGATGACGTTTGATAGAAACATCATCATGCGCTGGATTCTCAGTGGCCGGGTGATTGTTGAGGCAAACCGGATTCCACTTTTCCGCATCACGCATTAGCCGACGCAGACCAGTGTCATCACAATTGTCGCCGTCAAAGACACCGCTGGCGTGTTCAGGCCGCTGCCGTAGGCCGCCGCGAAATGCACCTTGCCTAGCATTGCGGTCGGCCCCGGTCTTCTCTCGGAGGTTCAGGCGCCGGTGGCTAAACCCTCACCAACGCCATGACCATGCTTGAAACCGCCACGTTCAACAGCCTCGATGCCCAAACCAACCTCGGCGACATCTTCGGTGCCATCCATGACTACAAGATCAAAGGGATCGACCAGCGGCTGCCTTGGAACTAGAAATCGGTCGGAAATCAGGCCGCCGCCTGCTTCAGCAAGGCCACGCCGGAAGAAGCAGCGAAGCAACCAAGCCGGAAGATGGCTTCATATTCGTCCGGTCACGGTGAAGCTAGCCGGAATGCCCCTGTCCCTAAAACATCAGCAGGCCATCCGACTGCCACAGGCTGGGTTCGAGGAAAGGAGCGACTTCGCCCTGGAACTCCATTCCGACACCGCCGTCTGCAGGATGGCTCCACTCGAAATGGTCCTGCGGAGGTGGCGCTGAATATGCCGTGGCGCCATAGTCGTGCAGCCCGACACCACTGTCTGCCAGATGGCTCCAGTCGAATTGGTCCTGCGGAGGCGGCGCAACTGCGGCCGTGGTGGCGGGCGGATCGCCAACCAGCAGACTGCCGTAAAAGCCTGAGCCAATGCCGGTCGATGTCACGTCAAGTTTGAAATGAAGATCAACCGCGTTGCCGAACAGAGCGCCTGAAAGCGCGCCAAGGTCCACCGCATGGTTGGTGAAATAGGCGCTGGCAGCAGCGCCGCTGGCAAACGCCTGATGCAAAAGCGTGGTGCCGTTGGCCGCGATGTCAAGCGTGACGTTGGTGACGCCGGTCCCAAAACTCTGGCCGTTATAGAGGCCGACCAGCAAGTCCTGTTTCACCCGCAATTGCGTCAGATCAACCGACACATCGATTTCGCTGTGGGTAACCTCCGTGCCGTGGCCTGCCGCACTGTAGCGCCCGCCAAGTTCGCCAACCGCGAAAAAGGATGGTGCAGGCGTATTGAACGCAGCCTGTATATTTGTGTTGGCGGCAAGCACGCTTGCCACGTTGGCCGCGGTCGGCGCGCCGGTGATCAAGGCCACCGATTGCGAACTTGTGTCCGCCGGCGCGGCGCTCAGACCCAGTGCGGCGCGGGCGAGATCGAAGCCGCTGTCCAGTGCCCCCAGTGATCCCGCGAGGATCGAGGATGTGTGGGCTTCGACATGGGCAACCAGTGTTCCCGTCACTGTGGTGGCAAAGGCCGCCGCGTCCATGGTACCTGACAGTCCGCTGGCGCTGGCACTTGCCTGGCCGGAACTGGCTGAGCCAAGCCCGCCGATCGCGATGGCGTGAACATCCACCTGTCCGCCCGCATGTCCGATGGCGCTGGCTAGAGCCGACCCGCCATGCCCGCCGACAAGTGCAGTTCCCGCACGGCCGCCGGTCGCTGTCGCATTGACCGTGACAGCGTCGATGCCGGTGATATCGCCAGTTGCTATGGCATTGCCACCATTGCCGGCATGCACATCGGAGCGGATCCGGAATGCGGTCCCGGCATCGCCTCCGGTGGCGCTTAGATTTGCCGTGATCGCCGCACTGTGCACAGCGTTCAGGCTGTCATCGAAGCTGAGGGTCGATGTCGCTGCGCCGCCGTTGCCGCCGTTGCTGGTCCGGTTGGTCGAGCCGCCGATACCGCCAAACGCATCCTGTTCGAGGGTCAGCACGCCCCCACTGCTATGGCCCGATACCACATTGACGAGCGAAGCAGCGCCGCCGACGCCAGCAATTGCGTCGTCGAAACCAAAACCGCCGAAGCCCCCGCGCGCCGTGGCTGATGCGCTGACATTGCCCGCACCCTCGGATGTGGCGACAACCGTTGTCGCGGTGGCAAGGCCGCCGTCACGGGCGGAAAAGCCGGTGTTGACCGATGAGCCGCCATTGCCGCCCTCTGACAGGGTCGTGGCGCTCACGGCCTCAGTGCCGGTTGTCGTGCTGAGACTGGCGGCGCTTGTCGTGGCCGCACCCGCAAAACCGCCGTTGGAACTGTTGTCAGGCGAGTTGCCGCCATTGCCGCCGATTGCCGTGACGGCGCTGTTGACGCCGTGAGCACCCTTGATGCTGGCACTGGCGGTGGCGGCACCTGCGGCGGCGGCCGTGCCGTTGACCAGACCGGTACTGGCATCGCCGCCCGCGCCGCCAATAGCCAGGATGATGGCATTGATCTGCGCGCTCTGACTGGCAGGCGCATTCAGGCTATCGTCGGTGGTCAATGCGGATATCGCAGCACCCCCCTTGCCCGCAAGCGCGCCAAATGCCTGACCACCCGCACCGGCATGGGAATTTTGCGTCAGGGTCAGGGTGCCGCCATGGGTCGATCCGCTGACGGCATTGGTCATGATGCTGGCAGCCCCGGCGCCGCCCTTGGCACCATTGAAGCCCAAACCGCCTGCGCCGCCGAACTGGCTGGCAGTAGCGCTCGCGTCACTTGCCGAATTCGTGCTGGCTGAAGCGGTGGCCAAAGCGGCCGCACCCGCACCGGCCACTTTACCGCTGAGCGATTCGAAACCACCGCTTCCGCCGAAAGCAGTGCTGTCGACGCGCACCGATCCGCCGACGCTGCTGCCAGAGCCGGTGGCGGATGCCGCCCCACCCGCACCGGCCTTGATGCCGCCGCTGCCGCCGCCCGTGCCGCCGGAGGCAAAGGTTTCGATGCTGACCGGGCCGGACGCCCCTGAGCCGATGCTCGCGGCGGAAGCCGTGCCGCCGGTAGCGCCGGTGCCGCCTGCGCTGCTGCCCCCGCTGCCGGCATTTGCCGTGGTCGCCATGGTAACGGCATGATCGCCGGTCGCGGTATTTTTGGCCGTTGCGAAGCCGCCTACGGTGCCATTCGTTAAGCCGGTCAGACCCGATCCGCCCGACCCGCCCGACCCGCCCGACCCCGCCACCGCGGTGACGGAAGTGGACAACGCCGTGCTACGCAGCGCATTGCTAAGATCGGTAAACGTGAGGCTGGAAGTCGCGGTGCCTGCAGCTCCGGCCAGGCCGCCTGCCGAACTGCCGCCATTGCCACCTGACGCCAACTGCGAGAGGCTGAGATTGCCACCATTGGTGAAACCGCTCACGGCATTGGTAGCCGTGCTGGCGGTACCTGCGCCGCCATCGGCACCCTTGCTGCCGCTGCCACCGCTGCCACCGAACTTGCTGGTCGATGCAAAAGCCGAGCCAGCGCCGGTCGTTGTGGCACGCGCGGACGTGGGGCCCTGGGTTCCGCCCGCGCCCGCCGCGTGCAGCACGCCGTCAGCGCCGCCGCCATTACCTGCCCTGGACAGGCTGGTCGCGGAAACAGCTTCAAGTCCTGCGGTTGTCGAAGTGGCCAGTGTGACGGCACCCGCCTGCCCGCCATTGGCACCCGCGCCGTTGACGATGGCGGAACCGCCATTGCCACCGGTCGCACCGGCGTTTGCGCTGACCGCAAGGCCGCCCGATGCCTTGGCCGATGCGAGGCCATTGCCGCCTGAAGCCCCATTGCCGTTCAGGCTCGCACTGCCGCCATTGCCGCCCGACGCTATGGCACTGCTGCTCGCTGAAAGCAGTGCCGTGGCCGTGGCCGTGGCGGCGCCACTGGCACCCGTCGCACCAGTGCTTCCGGCTGAACCAGACCCGCCATCGCCGCCGTCGGCATTGGTCGTCACGTTGAGCGTAGCACTGCGCGTGCTGCTCAGCGTATCATCGATATTGAGCTTCGAAGACGCCGCACCCGCGCTGCCGGCAATACCGCCCGCCGATCCGCCGCCATTGCCGCCCACCGCGCCCTGCGACAGGGTCAAAAGTCCACCAACCGAAGAGCCGGAAACGCTGTTGACCAGCGCGCTCGCGGCACCCGCGCCGCCATTGGCGCCAGCCAAACCGGCGCCGCCCGCGCCGCCGGTTTGCCCGACACCCGCGATGACGCTGCCGGTACCACTGCTGCTCGCCTGCGCGCTCAGGCCGCTGGCAACCCCGCCATTGCCCCCGCTGTTACTGACACCGCCACCCGCGCCACCCTGCCCGCCAGTGGCCGAAGCGGTTGCGATCACGCGGTCCGCGCCAATGCTGAAACTGGTGGCGCTGTCTTGCGCACTCGCCGTGGCACCCGCAGCACCATTGCCCACGACGGACGACCCGCCGTTGCCGCCACTGGCAGTGGCCGCTGATATCACTGCGGCATTGCCAGAGATATTCCCACTGGCACTGGCAATGCCGCCGATGGCGCCGGCGCTGGAACCAAGGCCATCGCCACCTTTGCCGCCGGTCGCCGCAAGACTGGAACTGACACTGATGCTTTGATTGGCGCTGAAGCGGTCGTCAAAGAACAGGGTCGAACTCGCGGTTCCGGCTGCACCGGCTACGCCGTTGGTTGACGCACCGCCGCTACCACCCACCGCGGTTTGCGCCAAGGCCAAGGTCCCGCCACTTGAGGAGCCACGAACCGCATTCGCGAGCAGGCTGTTACCGCCCGCGCCGCCATTGCCGCCAACCGAGCTGCCGCCATTGCCGGCAAACTGCTGGACATCGGCCGAAACAAAACCGCTGCCGGTACTGTTGGCGATGGCACCGATGCCCGAGCCGGTGGCCCCCGCACCACCATTCGCGCCATTGGTGCCGTTGCCGCCATTGCCATTGAACTGAATAGCCCGCGCGGTAACCGTGTCCAAAAGACCGGAGGCGGTGGCACTGACAGCACTTGCTGTTGACTGGGTAACAGCACCACCGGCGCCGGCGCTGTGGCCCACGCCATCGCCAGCACCACCGACACCGCCAAGCCCGGTGCTGGCGGCAGAGACAATCTTACCTGCGCCACCACCGCCATTGGCTGTGCTGGTGACCTGCGCGTTGCCGCCTGCGGCACCATTGCCTAGGCTCGCCGCTGCCCCACCGGCCCCCCCGGTGCCGCTTGCTGCAGCCTGAATCCCCGCAATGCCGGTGATGATGGTATTGCTGGTGGCACTCGCGCCCGCGCTGGCGTTGCTACCATTCGTACCTGTGCCGCCCGCGCCGCCGAAAGCACTGGAGGAGGCGACGATATTTATACTTTTGTCGACATTGAGCGTGTCGTTGAAGGTCAGGCTTGATGTGGCAGTGCCTGCCGCCCCCGCGATCCCCCCTGCCGAAGCCCCGCCGGCACCACCGACAGCCGTTTGGGCAAGAAACAGATTATTGTCCTTGGTAGAACCGCTGACGGCGTTGACAAGCGTACTTGCAGCACCGGTGCCGCCATTGGCGCCCAGCAGACCCGCACCGCCGGCACCGCCCTTTTGGATGACGCTGGCGCTTGCCGAAGCAACGATCCCGCCCAGCGACAGATTGCCGTGAACCTGCGCGGAACTGGCGCTCGCGACACCGCCATTGCCGCCCGCAAAGCCCGCGCCAACGCCAGTGCCGCCCGCACCCCCCGTCGCAGTGGCATTGGCCACGAGATTGTCCGAGCCCGCGCTGGTGCTCGCCGCCGTGCCCTGCGCCGTGGCGGTGCCACCATTGCCGCCATTGCTGCCCGCCCCGTTCGGTGTGCCTAAGCCAAATGCGCCCGCGTTGCCGCCCGCACCACCGGTGGCCGTGGCCGCCGCCAGCGCAATCGTGGCGGTCGAGGAGGTCGCATTCGCGGTGGCGGCACCCCCCAACCCACCCACACCGGCCTTGCCACCTGCACCCGCCCCATTGTTCGCGCCATTCCCGCCAACACCGCCCGCGCCACCCGAGGCAATGGCCGTATTGACCGGGTCCGCCGGCGTCGTCGTGGTTGCCGAGGCCACCTGACCCGCGCCGCCAGCACCTCCCGGAGCACCAGCCGCTACGCCATTGTTGCCCGCTACGCCGCTTGTTCCGTTGACGATGATGTTGCTCATGACGAAAATGCCTCGGTTTTCCCTGCGACGACGATTGTCCCGCAACCCTTTATTGGCTGAAAGCATTGCCGTGCGACACTGACCTTGGTCGGATGAAGTGATCACCCGATTGCGGACCTAAGAGTCTGATTCGAAACTCTTCGAATGATGTCATATCCTTACGAGCAGGCGGGTGACGCGGCGGATGTGGGCGATGAGCAGCCAGGCTTCGGCG
>JAYTQA010000323.1:0-8820 GCA_043746955.1 bacterium
AACCGCGTCGAATCCATCAGGGTTCGGGGCGAAGTCCTGAGGAAGATCGCGATGAAGCGCACGTTCCAACCGTCGAACCTGGTTCGCGCCCGCCGCCATGGCTTTCGCGCCCGGATGGCGACCAAAGGTGGCCGTCTGGTGCTGAATGCCCGCCGCGCCCGTGGCCGCAAGAAGCTGTCGGCCTGATTTCCACCGACCTCTTTGGATCGGTTGAGCGAGGTTGAAATGATACCGCCGATGGCCTTGGACATGGGAAGTGATTTTCCCAACCGGTCCGAGCGTCCTGCGGCGGTTCTGTCAAGTCTGATAACTTTGCGCCACCGTGCCGATTATTTGCGCGCCGCACAGGGGCGAAAGGCCGGGACCGGCGGATTTTTGTTGCAAGCCCGTTCGCGCGATGATGGCACTACCATTATCCGCATTGGCTTTACCGCCAGCAAGAAGATTGGCAATGCCGTCTTCCGCAACCGCGCCAAGCGCCGGCTGCGGGCTTTAGCGCGAGAAGTTCTGGCAGCCGATGCCCGCCCCGGTTGGGATTATGTGCTGGTGGCCAAGCCGAATGCCACGGTTAGCCGCAGTTACACCCTCTTGCAAGATGACCTCCGCGCCGCCATTTCCATGGTCCACAAGTCCGCCATGTCACCGGACCGCATATGACCCCCGCCGCGTATATCCTGGCCCTGCCGGTTCGCGCCTACCGTCTGGTGCTAAGTCCCTATGTCGGGAACGGTTGCCGCTATCAGCCGACCTGCTCGGTCTATGCGCTGGACGCATTACAACGCCACGGCGCACTGAAAGGTGGCGGTCTTGCCATAGGCCGCGTCTGCCGCTGTCACCCGTGGGGCGGCCACGGCTACGATCCGGTGCCGGGAGCCGACCCCGAGCATGACGCTACTGTTTCTCAAAACTGATGCTGACATCGCCCAACGTGACGCCGTATTTCATCATATAAGCCCGGTTGAAGGCGCGGTTGTCCGACAAAAGCCAAATCCAGTCATCGAAGCTGACCCGCGTGGTGCTAGTGGGTTGCCCTGCCTTGGTCACCGGCAAGTCAATGGTGTAATGCCAGTTGAAGCGGTCACCCTGCACCTCACCTGTAGCCACGCCGATCACACCGGGGGCGGTGCCTTCCCAAGTCGTGTCGCCCGTCTTGTGCAACCGCCAGACCCTCCGCTCGGTGGAACCATCCTCATAGACGAAATCTTCAATCAACTTGAGTTCCTTGCCATCCCAATGGCCATTGATCTTGACCTCAAACTGCCGCCGGACGGTCCCAAACCGGTCCTGAAACTGGCCATGCGCCAAAAACTGCCCGTCAAAGAATTTCTCCAGCTGGAACTGGCGGTTGGACAGGCTGGCATCTTTGAAAGACGGATGTCCGGTGCAAGACGCAAGCAAGGCGAGGCTCAGCGACAGGGCAGTCGCAAGCCCAAGGCCAAGGCCAAGGCCAAAGTTCAGACGGGTGGCGGACATGGCAATCTCCGGTGTTTGATTGTGTACGTCCAAACCGCGTTTCTGGATGCAGATCAGGCGTTGCAACCCGTGGTCGCAGCGTCGGAACTGACCAAGCCCTGCCAAACTGTGTAGGAATTGCAGAAAATCCTCTGCAACTTCGGGGTGAGGATTAAGGAACGGTTTGCAATCGACCCATAGGCTGCCCTCGACGTGGACTGCCATCCACGCCAGACAGGGAGCCTGCTGATGACCTTCCGCCCAAAAAAACGTGACGTTGCGCCGTTGATCGGATGGCTTAAGTGGCTGGCGGGTCAGTTGCGCCGACCGGAGTGGATGGTTTTCGTACCTGCGGTCACCCTCGCGGCGTTTTGGCTGGGGGGCGAGCGTATGCTGATCCTGACCGCCCTTGGCACGCCTTTGGTTTTCGCGATTGCGGGGGCGTTCCGGTTTTCGGCGGGCATCCAATCCTTGTTGCCCGATGTCCTGAACGGATTGGCGTTACGGCCGCAAATCGTTGTGATCATGGATAAAATTCTACAGGACGCGCCGATCACCGGCACCACCACTGCCTGTGCGGTAGTCCAGTTTGATGAGATGGATGATCTGGTCGACCGCTTTGGCCGTGCGGCACAGACCGAGATTTTGACCCGTTGCGCCGAACGCCTGTGTTCCGCTTTGCGCGCCGGCGATACGGTGGCCCGGCTTGAGGGCGGCGGGTTTGCGGTGGCTGTCGGGCCGGTGCGCAGGCTTGATCTTGAAAATGCCGTGCAACTTTGCGCGCGCCTGCAGTCGGCGTTAACCGCGCCGCTCAGCCTTAATGGCGCGCGGGTTTATGTGACTGCCTCGATCGGCTTTTGTCTCGGTGAACGTGCGCCAGAGGCGACGGGTGCCGCGCTGCTGGATGCCGCTCAGGTCGCCGCAGACGAGGCGTTGCGCAATGGCCCCGGCGCGATCCGCGCCTATGCACCCGACATGGCCCGCACCCGCGCCGACCGCGATGCCTTGCGCGAAGAACTGGAAACCGCGCTGGACGAGGGCCAGATCCGGGCTCATTTTCAACCGCAGGTTTCCACGGACACCGGCGCCATTTCCGGGTTCGAGGCGCTGGCCCGTTGGCACCACCCGACGCGCGGCCTGATACCGCCGGCCGATTTTCTGCCCGCCATCGAAGACTGCGGCCTGTCGTCGCGCTTGGGCGAGGTCATGGTCTACAACGCGCTGGTGGCGCTGACCCGGTGGGACAAGGCGGGTTACAAGGTTCCGACCGTTGCGGTCAACTTCTCCAAATCCGAACTGCGCAGCCCCGGGCTTGCCAGCAAGCTGAAATGGGAGTTGGACCGTTTCAACCTGTCGTCCGACCGGCTGACGGTTGAGATTCTGGAAACCGTGGTCGCCGACACCGAAAATGACGTGATCGTGTCCAACATTGCGGCGATTTCCCAGATGGGTTGCGGGGTTGATCTGGATGATTTCGGGACCGGCCATGCGTCGATCACTTCGATCCGGCGGTTTTCAGTCCGGCGCATCAAAATTGACCGCAGCTTTGTGACCCGCGTGGACGAGGACCGCGAGCAGCAAAAGATCGTTTCTGCGGTCCTGTCGATGGCCGAACGCCTCGGGATGGAGACTTTGGCCGAAGGCGTTGAAACGCAGGGCGAACATGCGATGATGGCTCAGTTGGGGTGCCGCCACGTTCAAGGCTTTGGCATCGCCCGTCCGATGCCGATGGAAGAGACGATGGATTGGATCAACCGTCATCTGGCCCGCCAATCGAGCACCCCGCGCATCGGCAACCGCGCCCGCTGAAGGGCCGTCTGATTTGCAGAATTTTTGCCGTTTGGCAAATTGGGACCGCAGCACTGGCCTTCCGTGGCGCTACTCCGGCCCAAGCCCAGCCATTTGCGGCGATTGCGCTTGACCTTTTACCCCCCCTGTCGTTGAACGTCGCCTGATTCAGCTCAAGAACGGCGGCAGTCCCCATGGACGATCAGAACAAGAACCTCCTCCTGGCAACGGTGCTTTCGGCCCTGGTCATCCTGATCTGGTTCGTGGCAGGGCCGATGCTGTTCCCGAGCTGGTTCCCTACGGACACACCCAACCTGAATGCGCTGCCTGCGCAAACCGCCGCCGCCCCAACACCCGCTTCGCCCGCACCCGCTTCGCCCACACCCGCTTCGCCCGCAGCTACAACGCTGACCGCCACGCCAGAGCCTGGAGCGCCGCGGCTGACAGTGGATACGCCAAAACTGTCGGGGTCGATCTCCATGCTTGGCGGGCGGATCGACGACCTTTCGCTGAAAACCTACCGTGAAACCGTTGACCCCGCCTCTGCCAACGTTAAGCTTTTGTCGCCCGAGGGAAAGGATAAGCCCTATTACGCCGTGTTCGGCTTCCGCGCCGGTGATGGCCTTAATCCCGAGGACGTTCCAGGTTTCGACACAGAATGGAAGCCGGTGGGAGGCACACTCGACCCCGATCATCCTGTGAAGTTGACTTGGTCGAACACCAAAGGCCTCGTCTTCGTCCGAACGATCTCTGTCGATGCAAATTTCATGTTCACCATCACTGATGACGTGCAAAACAACGGCTCCGCCATAGCCAAATTGGCCCCAATTGGCGTAATCGCCCGCCGCAGCCTGCCTAAGCTTGAGGGCGTTTATGTGGTTCACGAAGGTCCGGTGCGCCGGATTGACGGCGTTATCGAGGAATCCAAATATTCCGACCTCCCAAAACTTGACGATTTCGAAGGTGCCAAGGGTAAATTGGTTGAGTCCAAAGGGGATGGCTGGATTGGCTTCACTGATCACTACTGGATGACCACGCTGATCCCCGAACAGGGTAAGCCCTTCACCGCAGTGACAAAATATACCCCCGACGCCGATATCTATCAGGCCGAAGTGCGCGAACCCCTGATGACCATCGCCCCGGGTGCCAGCGCGCAATCCTCGATCCGGTTTTTCGCCGGAGCCAAGGAGTGGGAGACGATTTCAGCTTATGAGAACAGCCCCAGTTGGCTGTCGCGGCTGTTTGGCGCCAAGGTTGACCCCGATCGCGCCGGAATTCCTGGTTTTATTGACTCGATTGACTGGGGCTGGTTCTTCTTTTTGACCAAGCCGATTTTCTTTGTCCTGCACGCCATGCACGGCTTCCTTGGCAACATGGGCCTGGCGATCATCGGGCTTACGTTTATCCTCAAGCTGATCGTGCTGCCGCTGGCCTACAAGAGCTATGTCTCGATGGCGCGGATGAAGGAATTGCAGCCAGAGCTCGAGGCGCTAAAGGCCAAAGCCGGCGACGATAAGGCCAAGCTGCAGCGCGATATGATGTTGCTTTATAAAGAGAAAAAGGTAAATCCCGCCGCCGGTTGTCTGCCGATCTTCTTTCAGATCCCGATCTTTTTCTCGCTCTATAAAGTGATCTATGTCACCATCGAACTGCGGCAGTCGTCATTTGTTGGTTGGGTCAATGATCTGTCGATGCCAGACACCTCGACCCTATTCAACCTGTTTGGCCTGCTACCTTGGGCCGCCCCCGACCCAACCAGCATGTTGCACACCGTCTTCATCGGGCTGCTCCCGATCCTTTTGGGCGTCTCGATGTGGCTGCAGCAAAAGCTGAACCCAGCCCCCACCGACGCGGCACAAGCGCAGATCATGGCGTGGATGCCGTGGGTGTTCATGTTCATGCTGGGGCGGTTCGCGTCAGGTTTGGTTCTGTACTGGATTACCAACAACACGATTACCTTTACGCAACAGTACCTTATCATGTGGAGCCACGGGAAGCGTCCGGATATTTTTGGCAACATCCGGTCCAGCGCGAAAAAACCTGTGGCGGCCAATAGCCCCAAAGCGCCGAAAAAATGACCGGGCGTCTGACCCATATTTTTCGCCATCCGATCAAAGCCCACGGACGCGAGGCTCTCGCGTCCGTAATACTTTCGGCGGGGAAATGTCTGCCATGGGATCGGCGGTGGGCGGTGGCACACGAGGCGGCGCGGATTGCCGAAGGTTGGAACAACTGCAACAGCTTTCTGCGCGGGGTGAAAGCGCCGCAGTTGATGGCGATCGAGGCCCGGCTTGATGAGGAAGGAGAGGAGATTTCTCTTTCGCATCCGCAGCTTGGCACCCTGACCGTCCGACCCGATCTGGCCGAGGATGCAGCCCGACTGATCGACTGGGTGCGACCGCTGATCCCGCAGGATCGCGCGCAGCCGGTCAAAGTGGTGCGCTTTGATGGGGGCATGACCGACAGCAGCTACCCGACGGTTTCGATCCTGTCCCACGCCTCACTGGCCGATCTGTCCGCAAGAATGGCGATGGACCTGTCGATCCATCGATTTAGGGCGAACCTTTGGATTGACGGGGCAGAGCCTTGGGCGGAATTTGACTGGATTGGCAAGAGGTTAGCGCTCGGCGGGGCGGTTCTGGAAGTGACGGAACCGATTGGCCGCTGCCGGGCCACTTGCGTCAATCCGGCGACCGGTGAAGTTGAGGGAGAGACTTTGGCTGCCCTGTCGCAGGCTTTTGACCGTACCGATTTTGGCGTTTTTGCTAAGGTTATTCAAGGCGGTAAGGTCGCTTTGGGTGACGCATGGAGCCTGACATGAGCCTGACTTTTCCGCTGGCCGACGAACCCGAACCCGATGCGCGCGAAAAGGGTCGGCTGCTGTTTGCCGGCCCCGTGGACTTCCTGAAGGGTGTGGTCGCCATGGTGCATATGCCGCCCGCCGACCGGTTGGAAGTGTGTTTTGCCGGGCGGTCCAACGTTGGGAAATCCAGTCTGATCAATGCCTTAACCGGGCGGAAAAACCTTGCTCGGGCATCCAATACTCCGGGTCGGACGCAGGAGATTAACTTTTTTAGCCTCGGCGCGGCGCGGTATCTGGTCGATTTGCCGGGCTACGGCTATGCGGAGGCGCCGGTTGCGGTGGTGGCCAAGTGGCAAGCCCTTTTAAAACAATACCTTGCGGGGCGGCAGACCTTGCGGCGGGTGTTTGTGCTGATTGACACACGACATGGGGTGAAAGAGGTCGATGAAGAAATCCTGAATCTGCTGGACCGAAGTGCCGTTACTTTTCAAGTGGTTATGACCAAGGCCGACAAAGTGAGTGCCGCCACGCGGGCGGAAAATATTGCACAGGTGCAGGCCGCATTGAAAACCCATCCGGCGGCATTTCCGGAGATTTTGGTCACATCGTCTGAAAAGGGCGACGGGATTGAAACCTTGCGGGCGATTATTGCCACCTTGATCTGACCGGGTTAACCTTTGGGAATCCTTGGAAAATCGCGGTCTTTTTTGCGTCTTGTTGCTGTCTTCTTGCCGTCTCTACGCGCGCAAGACCCGCAAAACGTTAACTTTGAGCCAAATCGGGCCGATTTTTCTGCGAAAAATCAAGTTGGGCGATAATTCGAGGCAAGGTTTTTCGCAGAAAAACTGTGGCTCAGACGTGCTGCGCGCCATTGACCTGAATTTCGGCCCCGGAGATGTAGCTCGACTGGGGCGAACACAGGAACCAGATGGCGTCGGCCACCTCGCTCGGCTGACCCAAACGCTGCATCGGCAGGGTCGCCACGATCTTGTCGGTTCCCGGCGACAAAATAGCCGTCTCAATCTCGCCCGGGGCAATCGCATTGACCCGAACGCCGAGCGGGCCAAAATCATGCGCCATTTCGCGGGTCAGGGCGGCGAGTGCGGCTTTGGAGGTGGAATAGGCCGCACCCGCGAACGGGTGAACCCGGCTGCCGGCGATCGAGGTCACGTTGACCACGCAGCCTTTGGCGGCAGAAAGTTCGTCCATCAGCCCGCGCGCAAGGATAATCGAGGCAAAGAAATTGACGTGAAACACTTGGCCCCAAGTGCGCAGATCGGTGGTCAAGGTCGACAGGCGCGCGCCGCCCGGCCCCTTGGGGCTGGTTCCGGCGTTATTGACCAAAGCGTCGAGCTTGCCGCCCAGTTTGGTTTTGATCCCCGCAATCGCCGCGATGGTCTTGTCAGGGCTGGCGAGGTCGATCTGGATGTGATTCTCCTCGCCGCCCGGCCAAGGGCAGCGGGCATCGAACGGCTGGCGCGAGCAGGTCAGCACCCGCCAGCCTTCGGCGGAGAAGCGCTTGACCGTGGCATGGCCAATGCCGCGCGAGGCTCCGGTGAGAACGATGGTTTTCTGCGCTGTCATGCCCGCAGTCTAGCGGGCTTGGCAGAGGCTCGCAAAGGCCTTATTTGATGCCAGACCCCCGGAGATGCCCCAGATGAAAGCCCAAACCGTGAGCCGTGAAAATGCCCTGACAACCGCAAAGATGCTGTCGGAGACGCTGCCGCACCTGCTGCGCTTTAGCGGGGCGGTGGTGGTGGTGAAGTTTGGCGGCAATGCGATGGGCGATGATGCCGCGATGGCGGAATTTGCCCGCGACATCGTGCTGATGAAACAGGTCGGCGTGAACCCGGTGGTGGTGCATGGCGGCGGGCCGATGATCAACGAGATGCTGACCAAGCTCGGGATCAAATCGGAATTCATCCGGGGCAAGCGGGTGACCGACAAGGCCACGGTGCAAGTGGTCGAGATGATCCTGTCTGGCCTGGTGAACAAGCGGATCGTCCAGGCGATCATGGATGCCGGCGGGCGGGCGGTGGGCATTTCGGGCAAGGATGATGACCTGATGGTCTGCGTGGCCGATGATCCCGAACTGGGCTATGTTGGCCGACCGGTTGAGATGAACGTGCAGGTTTTGCGCGACCTGTATGGAGCGGGGATCATTCCGGTAGTGGCACCCGTAGCGACCGGGATGGCGGATAATGAGACGTTCAACGTGAACGGCGATACCGCTGCGGGGGCGATTGCCGGCGCTTTGCAGGCGGACCGGTTGCTGTTGCTGACCGACGTGGCGGGGATCAAGAATGCGGCAGGCGAGGTGATGACGCAGATCAGGCCTGATGAAATTCGCCAGATGATTGCCGATGGCGTGATCTCCGGCGGGATGATCCCCAAGGCTGAAACGGCGCTGCTGGCGTTGGAGCAGGGGGTGCGGGCGGTGACGATCCTGGACGGGCGGCTGCCCAATGCCTCGATCGTGGAACTGTTCACCGACCATGGCGCGGGGAGCCAGATCCGCTCCACCGAGCCACGGGTGAAGCCAAGGGTCAAGCGATGACACTGGCGGCGGTCCAAGCGCTGCTGGAGCCGCATTGTCTGGAAGTGTTGGGCGGGTTTTTGGTGGCCGAGGCGGAGGTCGGGTTGCCAAAGGCCACGCGCAGCCTGTTGCTGGTAGGTCCGAAAGAGCCGGGGTTTTGGGCGCATATGCAGGGCGTGCCCGAATGGGGCGGAGCTGATCCGATCGACCGCTGGTCGCGGCGGGTGATTGGTAGGGTGGC
>JAYTQA010000324.1:0-8761 GCA_043746955.1 bacterium
TCTTCTTCTGCTTGAACTCGTCCGACTGGAAGGTCAGCCCATTGGCCACGGCCTCCATGCCCAACTGGCTGCGCAGATCGCTGCGTTCGCCATTGCGCAAGACCAGCTTCATCATGCGCAAGGCATCGGACCCCATGCCGCCGATCTGGGCGGCAAGGGCGTCCATTCGCGCGCACAGAGCTGGCGGATCGTCGACCAGCTCGTTCACCAGCCCCCAGACCAGTGCCGTTTCGGCATCAACCTTCTGGCCCAGAACCGCCATCTGCATCGCGCGGGAGGGGCCAACCACCCGCTGGGCCAGCCAACTGAGGCCGAAATCCTGAATGACGTCCAACATCAGCGGCACCATCCAGAACCGGGCGGCCCTTACGCTGACCCGCATGTCGCAGGCCATCGCAAGGCCCAAGCCGCCGCCGCCGCAGGCATGGCCATTGACCGCCGCGATGGTAACCACCGCTTGCTCGTATAGCGCTGTTATGACGCGATGCTGCGCGTTCAAAAGCCGTGTGCCCGAAAACACCGAGGGGTCTTCGACATGTTCCATAAAGAACGGCGTGTCCAAATCGACCCCGGCGGAAAACAACCGGCCGGTTCCCTGCAGGAACAACGCATTCAACCCTTCGCGCGCCCTGACCCGTTCCAGCGCGTCCAGCAGTTCGTCGAGCATCTCGGGGTTCAGCGCATTCAACCGATCCGGCCGGTTCAAGGTCAGCCGGGCAATTCGGCCCTCGAATGCCAGAATAACCGTCCGATAGTCAGGAAGATCGTGCTGCGCCATTTGCCTTCCCTGCCTTCTGATACCCGTGAGAGCAAATTTGTACTGACTGGTAGGTTCACTTTCGCGACCGTGACTGTCAAGCGCCAAATCCGCGATCGTCGCTTGGCAACCCAGCTTGACCGGCAAATCAGGCCGTCACACCGCTTTGAAAACCGCCGTGCGTTTTTCAAGGAACGCGGCCATACCTTCTTGCTGATCCGGGCTACCGAACAGGCCATGGAAGACCCGGCGCTCGAACAAAAGCCCCTCTGCCAGCGAGCCTTCTTCGGCGCGGCTTATGGCCTCGCGGATCATCCGGACGGCGGGGCGCGAATAGCCCGCAATCATCCGGGCGGCGTCCATCGCCTGGGGCAGCACCTCGGCATCGGGGACGACGCGGGCGACGAGGCCGGCCTGCAAAGCCTCGACCGCATCCATCATCCGGCCGGTCAAATGCATATCCATGGCCCGGGCACGGCCGATCAGCTTGGTCATGCGCTGCGTGCCGCCGATCCCTGCGATGACGCCCAGCTTGACTTCAGGCTGCCCGAACTTCGCGTTCTGGCCTGCGATGGCGAAATCGCACATCATCATCACCTCGCAGCCGCCGCCAAGCGCATAGCCATTGACCGCCGCGATCTTGGGCTTGCGTGAGCGGGCGAAGACCTCCCATTCGGCAAAGTAATCCCGCGCGGCCATCTCTTGCGCGCTCAATCCGGCCATTTCGGCAATGTCTGCACCCGCCGCAAAAGCGCGTTCGTTGCCGGTGATAACCAGACAGCCGATCTCGGGGTCCGCATCCAGCGCCTGCACGGCGGCCACCATCTCGCGCGCCATATCCGAATTAAGCGCGTTCAACTGTTTGGGTCGGTTCAGCCGGATCAGTGCTACCGCACCATCGCGTGTGACTTCAATTACAGTCGTCATGGCCGCCCCCGTTTTTCGAACTGCGGCAGCATAGCCGAGAAATCCATGCCGCGCCCGCCCTCATTCTCGACCAACGCGCGGTAAAACGCCGTGGCAAGTTGCCCCATCGGCGGGTCGGCATCCGGCTGTCCTGCCAGAGCCTGTCCTGCCTGCGCCTCAGACCCGTTCGATCGCCAAGGCGATGCCCTGACCGCCGCCGATGCACATGGTGATCAAGCCATAGCGCCCGCGGTTTCGGTGCAGGTGGTAGATCGCCTTGACCGTCAGGATCGCCCCGGTAGCACCTACCGGGTGCCCAAGGGCAATTGCCCCGCCGTCGGGATTCACTTTAGCAGGATCAAGGTCCAGTTCGCGGTTCACCGCCAAGGCTTGTGCCGCAAAGGCCTCGTTGGACTCGATGATATCGAAATCCGACAACCGCAGCCCCGAGCGCGCCAGAAGCGCCCTGACCGCAGGCACCGGGCCGATCCCCATGATCGCGGGGTCCACCCCGGCATGGGCATAGGCGACGATCCGCGCCAGGGGTTTCGCCCCGCTCGCCTTCACATGACTTTCCGAGGCCAGAACAACCGCCGCCGCCCCGTCATTGATGCCCGACGAATTGCCTGCCGTGACAACTCCGTCCTTCTTGAAAGCTGGGCGCAACCCGGCCAGTGTTTCGGCCGTGGTCTCGGGCTTGGGATGCTCATCCGTATCGACCGTAAGCTGACGTCGGCCTGCCATCACCTCGACCGGCAGGATCTGGGTTCGGAAATGTCCGGCGGTCATCGCGGCGGCGGTGCGGCGCTGGCTTTCCAGCGCGAAGGCGTCCTGATCTTGCCGCGAGATGCCATATTTCTGCGCGACGTTCTCGGCCGTCAGCCCCATGATCCCGTGGCCGAAGGGATCGGTCAGGATGCCGGTCAGACCATCCACCAAAGGCGCATCGCCCATCTTCTGGCCAAAGCGCGCGACCTGCAGGTAATGCGGTGCGCGGCTCATCACCTCGGCACCGCCGGCGAGCGCCAACGCGGCATCGCCCAGCATGATGTTCTGCGCCGCCGAAATGATCGCCTGCACCCCGCTGCCACACAGCCGGTTCAGCGTCATCGCGGGCACTTCCTGGGGAATGCCGGCATTCATCGCCGCAATCCGTGCCAGATAGGCGTCCTTCGGCCCAGTTGGAATGACATTGCCAAAGACGACGTGGCCGATCTGCCCGGGTGCCACGCCCGCCCGCGCCATGGCTTCGGCAGCGACCAAGCTGCCAAGCTCGTTCGGCTCCTTGGCCATGAAACTGCCCCCGAAAGTGCCGATGGCGGTGCGGACGGCGGCGAGGATGTAGACGGCTTCGGTCATGTTTTGCTTTTGCCTCAATGGTTGGACGTAGCTTCGGGCCTGGGTCGGGTCAGATGGTCACGGTCGCGCGCTTAGCTCGGGTAAGCTGCGGCATGGTCGGCGCGCAGTTGATACTTCATAATCTTCCCGATCGAGGTCTTGGGCAGGTCATCGCGGTATTCGAACAGGGTCGGCACCTTGAACGGGGCAAGGAAGCGGGCGCACCACTCCACCAACTCCGCGTCGGTCGCGGCGACATTGGCGCGCAGGACGATCACCGCCTTGACCGCCTCGTCCCGCAGCGGATCAAAGACCCCGATGACGGCGCATTCGGCCACCGCAGGATGTTCGGCCAAGACCCGTTCAACCTCGCCGGCCGCAATGTTCTCGCCAGCGCGCTTGATCACGTCTTTCGAGCGGTCGAGGAAATGCAGATAGCCATCCTCGTCGAACCAGCCGTTGTCGCCGGTTATGAGCCAGCCGCCCGCCATGCAGGAACGGCTGGCCTCTGGGTTCCGGTAGTACCCCATGAAGATCGGCGCGCCCTGCACCACGATCCCGCCGCTCTGTCCTGCGGGAAGCTCAGCCCATGCGTCGTCGACCACCCGGATCTGGCGGCCAAGGACCGGCAAGCCGATGCAATGCCGCTTGGTCTTGCCATGGATGACCGGGTTGGCCGTGCAGATGCCGAAGGTCTCGGACAGGCCATAGCCTTCGATCAGGCGCACACCAAAGCGGTCCTCAAACGCAGTCCATTCGGCATCCGACGTGGGCAGGGCGTAAAACGATGTCCGAATGTCATGCTGCGCGTCCGTGTCCTGCGGCGGCTGTGCTAGCAGGGTTCGCAAGATCATCGGCACGATGCTGATGAAGGTGCAGCGATGCCGACGGACCTGCGACCAATAGCGGCTTGCGCTGTAAGACTGCAGCAGAACGACCGTGCCGCCGACCGTCAAGGTCGGCATCACGCCGACGAACTGGCCGTTGACGTGGAATAGCGGCAATACTACGCAGGTCCGCTCGCCCTGGTTCAGACCGAAATGCTGCGCCAGGGCGATGCCTTGCGTCACGCTGCCATGATGGCTGAGGATCGCACCCTTGGGGCGCGAGGTCGTCCCGGACGTATAGATGATCTGAGAGGTGTCGTTCGGCGCAATCGCGACCGGGTGCCACTCTGCCGCACCGGTGTCATCAATCGTGGCGAGAAGTTCGAACCCGCGCTCGGGCGTGCGGGTTCGGGCCAATATCTTGGCCTTGACGCTGGGACAGCCGGCCTCAACCTTGCGGTATTTCTCAAGGTACCCCGGCTCGATGATCAGCCCGACACATTCGGCATCCTGCAGAAGATAGGCCAACTCATCGGGTGAGTAGAGCACATTGACCGGCACCATCACCGCGCCGATCTGGTTGATCGCGAACCAGGATTGCAGGAATTCCGGGCAGTTCGACAGCATCACGGCAACCTTTTGCCCGGGCTCAATGCCGGTCGCCGCCAGATGATTGGCAAGCCGGTTGGCCTGCAGACCGAACGCGCCATAGGTCAGTTCCGTGACAGATCCCGCATCATCCTCATGGACCAGAAAGACCTTCCCGGGGTTCTTCTCGACCTGGTGCCGCAACAGCGACGGAACACTTTGATTGCCGACGATATCCATCAGGTTTCCTCTCTTGCACACTTTGGTTTGGACGGCATGTCTTCATACATTGCCCACCTCCCCTTCGATCACCGTCTCGTCGCGCTGGTTCACGCAGCGGAACTCAAACCCGTCGTTTTGCGCAGCCGTGATCCTAATGCCGATCGTATCGCCGGGATGGGCCGGGCGCAAATAGCGCAGCTTCATCCGACTGCCCTGCGGCATCACGGCAAGACCCGAACGCGCCTGAACCAGCCGGAAGATCGGCTCCATCGGAATGCAGCCATGCGCGATGGTCTGGCCAAACGGTGTTGCCGCCGCAAAGACCGGGTCGACATGCACCGGGTTGAAATCACCCGAAATCGCCGCGTAGGCGTCGATCATGGCTTGGGTGATCGTGATCGTCGCAGCACTTTGGGTCGCAGTCGCATCGGTCATTTCGGGGGCCTCATGGCAGGATCGCGGTGAACTTGACGCTACAGACCTGTTCGTGTCGCTGGTTGGTCGTGACCATCTCATAGGTCAGGAACCGGCGGCCCTTGCGTTCGAACCGGTCGGTGATGACCAGCGTGGTGGTCAGGGCGTCGCCAGCACGGGCCGGCACACCGTAAGTGTTCTCGTCGCCGACCCGGATGACGCCGGGCGGGAACACCTGCGCCTGCCAGCCAAGTCGCAAACCAAAGGCCAGACACATCGAGGTCGGGGCAACCGAGCCGCCCGGAGCGCCCGCGCGGTAAGCCGGATCGTCATAGCCCATCAGCGCGCAAAACCGGTCAATCTCGGTTTGCGACAGCTCGATCAGGCCACGACAGATCTCGCGTCCCAGTTCGGCCCCGTCATAGGACGTCATCGGATTGCTCATCGCAGACCCGCCCACATCGCATAGGGGTTTTCCAGATGGGCACGCAGCGCGTTTCTAAAGGCCCCGGCCATCGCACCGTCGATCAGGCGATGATCGAAGGTCATGCTGAGCATCATCATGGGGCGGATCACGATCTGACCCTCGCGCACGACCACTTCGTCACCTATCGCACCGATGCCTAGGATGGCCGATTGGGGCGGGTTCAACAGCGGGGTCTCAAAATCCCCGCCGTAAGACCCGAAGTTGGACAGGGTGAAGGTGCCGCCGGCCATGTCATCGCGGCCAAGCTGGCCAGAACGGGCACGGGCGGCCAGATCGATGCGCGCATGGGCGATTTCAACCAGTGATTTCCGGTCGGCGTCGTGGATGACCGGCACCACCAGACCGTCGTCCAAGCCAACCGCCAGCCCGATATTAACCTCGGCCCACGTGACAATCTCGTCCCCGATGATCGAGGCGTTGATCTCGGGCATCCGCGCCAGCACAACGGCACAGGCCTTCAGGAGGATATCGGTGAATGACACCCTGACACCCAGGTCCTTTTCATTCGCCACACAGGATTTCCGCAGTGCCACCACCTCGGCCATGTCAACGCGCCCGAAAGCCGTCATCTGCGCGGTCGATGCCAGGCTTTGCATCATGTTGCGCGCGATGGTCTTTCTGAGGCCAGCCAGAGGGCGGCGCAGCGGCGCGTGGGCGGCGGCAGGTGCGGCGGGTTCGGCCCTTGGTGCGGGTGCCGCTGCGCGCCGCGTGATCTCGGCATCAACGTCGCGCCGCAGGATGGCGTCTCGGACGCCGGTGCCTTTCAATCCTGCCGGGTCAATCCCGGCACCCTGCGCCACGCGCCGCGCCAGGGGCGAGACCCGCAGGCGATGGCAGACATCGTTGACGACCATTGGGGCCAGCGGCGGGCCGACCTGCGCCACCTTGGCAAAAGCCGGGACCGCCTCGGCGGACCCAGCAGCGCCCGGCACCACGCTGGCCGCAAGCGCCGCATCTTTCGTCTCGTACAACCCGCCGATCACACTGCCGATGACATGCACCGAATCGACCTCGGCAAACCGGCGCAGGAACCCAGCACCATCCGCCCCGATCTCTGAGGTGATCTTGTCGGTCTCGATCGCAAACAGAATGTCGCCGTGTTCGACCCGGTCGCCGTCGGCCTTCAGCCATTCGGCCAAGGTGCAGTCGGTCATTGTCAGGCCGAGCTTCGGAATTGCGATCAGATGCGTCATGTTCGGCTCCTCACGCCATCAGGTCGCGCACCGCCGTCACGATGGCATTGGTGTCGGGGTTCAGAAACTGGTCGAACTGCCGACCAAACGGGGCAGGGGTGAAGGGCGGCGACAGCCGGCGCACCGGCTGGTCAAGGTCAAAGAACGCGCGCTCGCCGATCTCGGCGGCAACTTCCGAGCCGAAGCCGAAATTCTTGTGCGATGATGAGACGACAAGACAGCGGCTGGTCTTGCGCACCGAGGCGGTGATTGTGTCGAAATCCAAGGGGGAAATCGTCCTCGGATCAATGACTTCCACGCTGATGCTATCGCGGGCCAGCACTTCGGCCGCAGCGATGGCCCGCGCCACCATCAGGCCGGAAGCCACCACCGTCACATCGGTCCCCACACGCTTGACGTCGGCCTTGCCAATCGGGATCAGGAAGTCCACGTCATCCTCGATCTCCTCTTTCAGTCGGTGCATGGCGATATGCTCGATGAAGATCACCGGATTGTCGTCGCGAATCGCCGATTTGAGCAACCCCTTCGCGTCGCGCGGGGTTGACGGCATCACAACCTTCAGCCCCGGAATATGCGCCACGATGCTTTCCCAGGCTTGCGAATGGTGCGGACCAATGCCCATTTCGACCGCTGAACTGGTGCGAACCACCAGCGGCATCTTGAACATGCCGTTATAGATGTAATGCGTCTTGGCGGCCTGGTTCGCGATCTGGTCAAGGCAAAGGCCCAGAAAGTCGATGAACATAATCTCGACAATCGGCCTGCGACCGGCCATGGCCGCCCCAACCCCCAAGCCCACGATGATCTCCTCGCTGATCGGGGTATCGCGGACCCGCAGCGGCCCGAACGCATCCAGAAGACCGCGCGTAGCACCGAAAGCACCGCCTGCGACCGCCACATCCTCACCAATCAGAAAGACCTTGTCGTCGCGCGCCATTTCTTCGCGCATGGCATCGATGATCGCCCAGCAATAGGTCTTGGAAGCCATGTGATTTCCTCAAGGATCTGGGACGGCAACTCAGGCGGCGAAAACTTTCAACAGCGCGGTTTCCGGCGCGGGCAGCGGGCTGTCCAAGGCAAAGCGCACAGCCTCGGTAACCTCGGCGGCAACGACCGCCTCCAGCGTGATGAGACGGTGCTCGTCGACGCCGGTCACGTCCAGCAGGTGCTTGCGGTAGCGCGCGACCGGGCAGCGCGCCTTCCATTCGGCTTCCTCTTCGCGGGTGCGGTATTTGCGCGGATCGCCCTCGAAATGCCCGCCCCAGCGATAAGTCTTCAGCTCCAGCAGGGTCGGACCGCTGCCCGCCCGCGCGCGCTGGATGGCGCGGCCCGCTGCGGTCCGCACCGCGATCACGTCATTGCCATCGACAATCTCGGACGCCACCCCATAGCCGACAGCACGCGCCGCGACATCGGGCTGACCGACGGTACCCGCAAACGGCGTCATCTCGGCGTAAAGGTTGTTCTCGCAGACCAGGATCAGCGGCAGCTTCCACGCCGCCGCCACATTCAACGTCTCGCCAAAGGCGCCGTTGTTGCTGGCGCCTTCGCCAAAGAACACGGCGGCGACGGCCCCGTTGCCGTCCATCTGCGCGGCAAGTGCGGCCCCGGCGCCAATCGGCATCCCCGCGCCGACAATCCCATTGCCACCCAAGATCCCCAAGGCCGGGTCCGCCGCGTGCATTTCACCGCCCCTTCCGCCGCAAATGCCGGCCTCTTTGCCCAGCATTTCCGCAATCATCGGCTTCAGCGCCATGCCTTTGGCCAGATAATGGCCCCGCCCCCGGTGGTTCGACACGATATAGTCGGTGTCGTTGAGCCCCGCGCAAATGCCAACGGCGCAGGCCTCTTGGCCCAAATAGGAATGGATGTACCCCGGGAACAGGTTCTTGGCGAAAAGGTCATTCAGCTGGGTTTCGCATTCACGGATGACCAGCATGCTGCGGTAAAGCGTGATCGGATCTTGCGTCATGTTGGCCTCAATAGGATTTCGGCAAACCAAGCCCTACTTGGGCAATGTAGTTCTTGC
>JAYTQA010000325.1:0-21160 GCA_043746955.1 bacterium
GGCTGGTTACGAGCCCGAAATGGCCTATTTCGAATGCCTGCACGAGGTCAAGCTGATCGTCGATCTGATCTATGAAGGCGGCATCGCCAACATGAACTATTCGATTTCCAACACCGCCGAATATGGCGAATACGTCAGCGGGCCCCGGATTCTGCCCTATGCCGAGACCAAAGCCCGGATGAAAGCGGTGCTGGAAGACATCCAGTCCGGCAAGTTCGTCTCCGAATTCATGCAGGAAAACGCGGTCGGCCAGCCGTTCTTCAAAGCGACCCGTCGGAGGAACGACGAGCATCAGATTGAAAAGGTTGGCGAAAAGCTGCGGGCGATGATGCCGTGGATCTCCAAGGGCAAGATGGTCGACCGCGCGCGGAACTGATCGGGGCGCTGAAGCACTCTCTGGGATGAGGATTGGGCCGGGGGGAAACCTCCGGCCGGTTCGTTTCACGGCTTTGTGTTGAAAAGCCCGGTGGCGTTCAGGCAAGCGTCAGGTTCGGGCTTCAGAACGGCGGCAGTCGAAAGCGTCACTTAAGGTGACGGCAAGACCTGACCCAACCAACCTGAACCGGAGTATCCTGATGATCGCCAAACTTTCCATCGCAGCCGTTGCCCTTATGCTGGCTCTACCCGCCTTTGCGGGCACCACTGCCGCCGTGACCTGTTCCAAATCCGCCGCCACGAGCTTCAAACCGCAGGCTGATCTCGTCGCCCTTTTGAAAACCAAAGGTCTGGCCGTGGTCAAGATCAAGACCGAAAAGGGTTGCTACGAGGCCTATACAACCGACGCCAAAGGCAAGAAAGCCACGCTGGGCTTCAACGCCGAAACGCTGGAGCCGGTCGCCAATGCCGAAGCTGGCGAGGGTTGATCCCTTAAGCCCGGCATCAGACGCGCGCCGCACCCCCATGCTGGCGCGCGTCTGGGATCCGGTCGTCCGGCTGTTTCACTGGAGCCTGGTGGCCAGTTTTGCCGTGGCTTGGTTCAGCGCCAACCGTCTGGAAAACCTGCACATCTGGACCGGCTATGCGGCGGGCGGCTTGATTGCCCTGCGGCTGGTCTGGGGCATCGTCGGCTCGCCCTATGCAAGGTTCAGCAACTTTGTGCGCGGGCCGGGCCGGGTTTTGGCCTATCTGCGGACGATCCTTGCCGGGACCGAGGCGCGCCATCTGGGCCACAATCCGGCGGGCGGGGTGATGGTGCTGGCGCTGATGTCAGGGGTTGCGGGCCTCGCCGTGACCGGCTGGATGCAGTACACTGACACCTTTTATGGCGAAGATTGGGTGGCCAACCTGCATGGCTACATCGCCGATGGGGTGCTGGCGCTGATCATCCTGCATCTGGGCGGCGTGGCGTTGGCCAGTTGGCGGCACCGGGAAAATCTGGTGCGCGCGATGGTCACCGGGCAGAAGCGCGACGCGGATGACCATGATATTGCATGACGCAAAGGGGCACCGTTGCAGGACGCCCCTTTGACCAACCCAAATACCGCAATCCGCGCCTCACTCCCAGCAGGACACCAGCACCGTCATACCGCGTGCCGCCGCATTGAAGGCATCGGGCGTGGTCTTGCTGCCAGCGGTTTCGGCGTTCAAGGTCAGGGCCGGGCCTTGCGGGTTGGTCAAAAGCTCGGTGAGCGCAGCGGCAGAAGCGGCAAACGCCACGCCGGGCGGCAATTCCTGAGCCCCAGCCATCGCAGGCAGCAGCATACCCACCACCGAGCCGGTCGCGTTCAGCACCGGGCCACCCGCGTCACCGGGCAGGGCCACCAGCGCCAGGCGCGCCAGACCGGCCTCGCCATTGAGGCCCTGACCTTCTTCCAGCGTGCCGCGCGTCAGCACCGGGGCGGGCAGTCGGTCTTGATAGGAATAGCCGGAGACCGCCACCGCAGCCCCGGCCTCGGGCTTGGTGGTGGTAAATTCGGCGACCACCTTGGGCGACAGCGGCACATCAGGCGTCAGAACGGCTACGCCACTTGCCGGGTCGGTGAAGGTCACTTTGGCAGCCATCGTCCGATCGAGCGTGATCCTGCCGCAATGTGCCACCGCCTCTGCCGTGGTCAAAACGCTGCCCTTGGCATCGACAAAGAAGCCCGACCGCGACAGTTTGGGTTTTTTGGTGGCCAAGCCCGCCAAAAGACCCTTCTTGGCCGCATCGCCCAGTGGCACCAGCCCCGGATCCATCGCCTTGTCACTGGTGGATCGGAACGAGGTTTGCACCATTGGCAAAACCCGCTGCATCTGGTCCGCTAGTGCCACGTCCCACGACAGCAGATAGCCCTTCACGTTCGCCCCGTCGATTTCGGCATAGGCGATCGTCTCGATCTTGTCGCTGCGGCCATGGATCGTAAAGGAGGTGGCCGCCAGAGCGCGCTCGCCGCCTGCGGGCACAATCTCCAGCGATTGCAGAACGTCATACAGGCCAGACAGGCTGGCCGTGGCGCCGGGTTCGGAGATCAGCAGGGCGGTCAGCCCCGACCCCGCTTTTGGCGCATAACGCACGAACGGCGGGGTGTAGCGGTCGAACCTCAGCATCGCCATCGGCAGTGCTATCTCGATGGCTGATTCCGGTTCCGACACGGTTTGAAACCCGAACACCGAATCCTCGGATTTGTAGCCCTCAACGATTTTCTTGCGCTGAACCGAGGTCAGCACGCCGGTCGGATCATAACCTTCCGCCGATTGCCAGTTGGCCATCGAACTGCGCGTGGCGCCGCCGAAGTGGCCATCGACCTTGCCGTCATAATAGCCAAACCACTTCAGCGCCGCCTGCAGGTCTTGGCGTTCGGTGTCGCTCAACGCCGCTTCGGAGGCCCTGGCCTCTTTGATCGTCTCGTCTGACGGCACCAGCGGGGTCACCAGCGGGGCTACCAGCGGGGTTAAACTCTGGGTCGGGCCCATCGCAGCCGTTTGTGCGCCTGCGGGCCAGAACTGGTCGCCAAATGCCGTCCCGTCCGCGATATAGCTGTCGGCCGGAATCGCATTCCGTGTGGTCAGGGTTTGCAACTGGGTGACCGCTTCATCCGAGGTCAGTGGACCAAGCGCTATCGCGTACCACCCGGTTTTCAGCCGGTAGCCCTGGACTTGGGGAAAGCTCGCGGCATAGGCGCGGACGCGGTCCAGTGCGGTGGCAAGATCGGGTCGCGCCTCGATCTGCACCCAGACCCGGGTTTGCGCCGCCTGCTGTGCCCGGACGGCCTGACCGGACGACACGGTCAAAAGCCCCACCAGCACCACCACAACCGCCTGAATTCCGCAACGCCAAATCCGCATCCTGCCCACTATCCTTTTACTTGCCACCTGCGCGGTTTTCGTGACCCGAGGCAGCTTTGCAGGCAACACTAACATGGCCAAAGCCGGATGCACCCCCCAAATGCAGCCGCCAATTGCACCACGAAATGCACCCCCAATTGCGCGGAAAATGCCCTGCTCGCATTGACCCTTTCGCCGCTGCTGCCTATGGAGAGAGCGCACCGCGAAAAGGCTCACGATGACCGCCACTACAAGCCAATCTGCGACCACCCCGCCCCGCAGCTTTCAGGAGATCATCCTGCGCCTGCAAGCCTATTGGGCGGCCCAAGGCTGCGCCATCCTGCAGCCCTATGATATGGAGGTCGGTGCCGGCACGTTTCACCCGGCGACCACGCTGCGCAGTTTGGGCACCAAGCCGTGGGCTGCGGCTTACGTCCAGCCGAGCCGCCGCCCGACCGATGGCCGCTATGGCGAAAACCCCAACCGCTTGCAGCATTACTACCAGTATCAGGTCATCATCAAACCCTCGCCGCCCAACCTGCAAGATCTGTACCTTGGCTCGCTGTCGGCCATTGGTCTGGACCCGAGCCTGCACGACATCCGCTTTGTCGAGGATGACTGGGAAAGCCCGACCCTTGGTGCCTGGGGCTTGGGATGGGAGATCTGGTGCGACGGCATGGAAGTGTCGCAGTTCACCTATTTCCAGCAGGTCGGCGGCCATGACTGCAAGCCGGTCTCGGGTGAGCTGACCTATGGCCTTGAACGGCTTGCGATGTACGTCCTTGGCGTCGACCATGTGATGACCATGCCGTTCAACGACCCGCAGTCGCCGATCCCACTGACCTACGGCGACATCTTTTTGCAGACCGAAGAAGAATATTCCCGCCACAACTTTGACGGGGCCGACACCGCACAGCTTTTCCAGCACTTCAAGGATGCCGAGGCCGAATGTCAGCGGTTGCTGGCCTTTCCCGCCCACGATCCCAAGACCAACAAAACCATCATCATGGCGCACCCGGCCTATGACCAGTGCATCAAGGCCAGCCACCTGTTCAACCTTTTGGATGCCCGCGGGGTGATCTCGGTCACCGAACGGCAGGCCTATATTGGCCGGGTCCGCAGCCTTGCCAAGGCCTGTGCCGACGCCTACCGGCTGACCGAAGCCGGCCGCGACACCGAGGTCGCCGCGTGACTGGCTACCGCCCCACCCATCCCATGCATCGTCTGCTCTACGAGATGTCCGGACTTGGCGGTCGCATCGGCCAATCGGTGCGCCGCAAACTGATGCGCCGGTTCAGCAAGCGCTGCGTGGCCGATTTCAATGCCCGCGTGGCGCGACTGGTGCCGGGCGACCTCTGCCTCGACCTCGGGGCCAACATGGGTGTCGTGACTGCCCGCCTCGCCGCCACCGGGGCCGAGGTGCACGCCTATGAACCCGACCCCTATTGCGTCGACGTGCTGACCCGCAGGTTTGCCGGCTACAACAATGTGCATCTGCATCCTCAGGCGGTGTCTGGTCTGGCGGGCAAGAACCTGCTGCGCCGCACCAAGGACTTCGATCTGGCCCCCGATCTGGAAAGTCAGGGTTCCTCGATCGCGATCAACGCGCCGCGCTATTACGACGACAACAACGCCGTTCTGGTGGAAACCTTGGCCTTTGCTGATGTGGTTGCAGGCTTTGGCCGTCCGGTGTCGCTGATCAAGATGGATATCGAAGGGGCGGAGTTTTCCATTCTGGATCACATCTTGGCCGGTCACGCCGCAGGCCGCACCCCTCTGCCGATTTCCGCGCTGTTTGTGGAAACCCATGAGCGCCATGTGCCGGAGTGGGTGGCCCAGCTGAAAGACCTGCGGGCGTTGAACTGGGACGGCAAACTGCCATACCCGATCGACACGTTCTGGCCATAAGGAGAGCCAAGTGAATGGCAAGATCGTGGCAGGCTCCATCGTGCTGATCGCGGCTTTGGCGGGCATTGGCGGCTATTGGCTGCAGGAATACGCGTATTATCAACCGGTTGCCTTCACCGCAGGCGCTGAGATTGAACTGACCCCGCTGACGTCCGCAACCCCGGAACCGATTCCGGTCAAGGATGTCCGGGGCATCGACGCCTCCTCCTCGCCCTTGCGGTTTCGCGCCTGCTTCACCTCGGAGGTGACGCTTGCCACCCTGACCGAGGCCTACAAGGTCTACGACAAGCCGACGCCCTTGAACGCCCCCTCATGGTTCACCTGCTTTGATGCAGGCGTGATCAGCGAGGCTTTGGCTTCGGGCGAAGCGGTGGCCTTTCTTGGCCAGATCAATGTCCTGCCCAACACCGAAAACGTTGAAATCGACCGCGTCGTTGCGGTTTTCCCCGATGGCCGGGCTTTTGCCTGGAACCAGCTCGCCCCCGGCGTGGAGCCTTAGATGCCTGACCTTCTGATCGAACTTTTCTCCGAGGAAATCCCGGCCCGGATGCAGGCCCGCGCACGGGAAGATTTGAAGAAACTGGTGACCGACGGTCTGGTCGAGGCTGGCCTGACCTATGCCTCTGCCGGTGCGTTTTCGACACCACGCCGCCTGACCCTGAGCATCGACGGCCTGAGCGCCGAAAGCCGCCCGGTGCGCGAGGAGCGTAAAGGCCCGCGCGCCGATGCCCCCGCCGCCGCCCTCGACGGCTTCCTGCGCTCGACCGGCCTTGCCCGCGACCAGTTGGAACTCCGCGACGACAAAAAGGCGCAAGTTTACTTCGCCGTGATCGAAAAGCCTGGCCGCCGCGCCCCTGCGATCATCGCCGAGGTGCTGGAAGCCACTATCCGCAATTTCCCCTGGCCCAAATCGATGCGGTGGGGCAGCGGCACCCTGCGCTGGGTCCGCCCGCTGCACTCGATCCTCTGTCTGCTGATCGATGAAGCCGGTGCCGCCGTGGTCCCCCTCACCCTCGACGGCATCCACTCCACCAACACCACCGCCGGCCACCGTTTCCTTGCCCCCGCCCGCTTCCCGGTGACCAGTTTCGACGACTATGCCGTGAAACTGAAACGCGCTTACGTGGTTCTGGACTCCGCCGAGCGTGAGGCCGCCATCTGGCAATCCGCCCAAAACCTCGCCTTCGCGGCGGGCTGGGAGGTGGTTCCTGACGCTGGCCTCCTGACCGAGGTCGCTGGCCTGGTCGAATGGCCGGTCGCCCTGATCGGCCGGATCGGCGCGGAGTTCCTCCACCTGCCGCCCGAAGTTCTGCAAACCTCGATGCGCGCGCATCAAAAGTTCTTCTCGGTCAAAAACCCCGGCACGGGCTTGATCGAGGGCTTCATCACCGTCGCCAATACCGAAACCGCCGACCACGGGGCGACCATCCTTGCGGGCAATCAAAAGGTCTTGTCCGCCCGCCTGTCCGACGCCCGCTTCTTCTGGGAAAACGACCTGAGGGTGGCCAAAGCCCCCTCTGACTCTGGACCCATGACCGAGTGGCTGGATGGCCTGAAATCCGTCACCTTCCACAACAAACTGGGCAGCCAGGCCGACCGCATCACCCGCATCGCCGCCCTCGCCGTTGAGATCGCCCCCCTCGTCGGCGCTGACCCCGCCCTGTCCGAACAAGCCGCCAAGCTCGCCAAAGCCGACCTGCGCAGCGCCATGGTCGGCGAGTTCCCCGAACTCCAAGGCCTGATGGGCATGTATTACGCCCGCGCCGCTGGTTTGCCGGAAGAAGTCGCCCTAGCCGCCCGCGACCACTACTCCCCGTTGGGGCCATCGGACGCCGTCCCCACCGACCCGGTGAGCATCGCAGTGGCACTCGCCGACAAGATCGACACCCTGACCGGCTTCTGGTGGATTGATGAGAAACCTACCGGTTCGAAAGACCCCTTCGCGCTACGTCGTGCGGCCCTTGGCGCAATTCGATTGGTCCTTTCCAATAACCTTCGAGTTTCACTTCTGGAAACTATTCTCGCAGGCTATGAGCCATATGATCGCAAACTGCGTTGGGAAATCGAAGACGAAGAACGCTCGGCAGATGGCGAAGCGGCAAGGAGACTCGGTGTTCCAGTTAGCGTTTTCGAATATTGGCGCTCAAAAATAACAGCCGAAAAACGTGAAAAAACTGGGCCTTCGGATTTTGAAAAGCGCCTATTTTCAATAGACTTCAATAATGTCAAACACCCGGGAGCAGACCTCCTCGCCTTCTTCCACGACCGCCTCAAGGTCTACCTGCGCGATCAAGGCATCCGCCACGACCTGATCGACGCCTGCCTTGCCATGCCCGGCAATGACGACCTCACTCTGCTCGTCAAACGGGCCGAGGCCCTCGCCGCCTTCCTGAAAACCGAGGATGGCCCGAACCTGCTGCAAGGCTTCAAGCGCGCCAACACCATCCTGACCCAGGCCGAACAAAAGGACGGCGTCGAATACTCCTACGGCGCTGACATCAAATTCGCCGAGAACGACGCCGAACGCGCCCTGTTCGCCGCCCTTGACTCAGCCGAAGCAAAAATCACTCCCGCCGTAGCGTCGGAGGACTTCGCCACCGCCATGACCGCCATGGCGACCTTACGCGCGCCCATCGACGCGTTCTTCGAAGCCACCCAGATCAACTCGGACAACCAAGTCCTGCGCCGCAACCGCCTCAACCTCCTGCACCGCATCCGCGCCATCTGCTCCGGCGTCGCCGACCTGACCAAGATCGAGGGCTGAACTCCGGCTTTCCCTTTCATCTGTCCCTAAATATCCCACGGGTGAGCCATTTGCCCGCAGGGCGAAGAAATGGCGCAAGGGGGGTGGGAACCCCCCGGCGGCTGGCCGCTTGCACCACCGCCCGCAAAGTATATCCTGCGCCCGCAAACACATGGTGCCGCAGTGCAGAACTCCGTCCAAATCCAGCCTGACTATGCCGAAATCACGCCGACGACCCAGATGAAGGTTGAGGCGCATGGCTGGCGGGCGAAATGCCTGCAACGGCTGATCCGGCTTGACCTGCCGGTGCCGAAAACCGTGGCGCTGCCCGCAGCCACCGTCCGCGCGATTGCCCAAGGCACGCCGGTCGATACTGCCGCCATTCTGGCCCATTTCGGTGCCACGCCGCTGGTTTCGATCCGCCCGTCGCCCGCCGACCCGAACTGGGGCGGGCCGGGCACCATCCTCAACGTCGGCATGAATGCCGCCCGCCACAAAGCGTTGCGCGAAACCCACGGCCAATCCGCCGCCGACTCGATCTATCTGCGCTTTGTCCAGGCCTATGCCACCCATGTCGCCCGCCTTGACCCTGACCTGTTCGAAGCCGGGCTGAACAACGTGGAGGCCCTGCGCGAGGCGCTGCGCACCTATGAACGCGAGATGGAGGAGCCGTTCCCCGAAGACCCGGCCCGCCAGTTGACCGAGGTGCTGCGTTCGATGGCCCGCGCGTGGGAGGGCACGTCCGCCCGGCTGCTCCGCCAAGCCAAAGGTGCGCCCGACGCGGCCGCTCTGGGTCTGGTCGTGCAACAAATGGCGCAGGGCATCGGACCGGGCCTGTCCGGCGCCGGGGTGATCCAGTTCGTCGATCCGTTGACCGGCAAGCCGCAAGTGACTGGCCGCTACCTCGGCCAAGCCCAGGGCCGCGCCGCGCTCAAGGAAACCGACGCGCTTTACCTGACCCGAGACAAGCGCGGCCCCTCGCTGGAAGATCTGTCGCCGAGCCTGTTCGCCAACCTGATCGCTTACGGCACCGCCTGCCGCGCCCGCTTGCGCGAAGAAATGCAGATCGAATTCACCATCGAGGATGGCAAGCTGTCGATCATCGACGCCATCAAAGTCCCGCGTTCGGCCCGGGCCGGTCTGCGGATCGCGGTGGCTTTGGCCGATGACGGGATCATCAGCCGCGAGGATGCCATCCTGCGGGTCGAACCACGCTCCTTGACCGAACTGCTCCACCCGCAGGTTGACCCGCGTGCGCCAAGGGATGTCGTGGCTACCGGCATCGCCGCCTCGCCCGGCGCTGCCACCGGCAAGATCGTGTTTTCGTCCGCCGCAGCTCAGGCCGCTGCGGCCCGGGGTGAGGCCTGTATCCTGTGCCGCAGGGAAACCCAGCCCGAGGATATTCGCGGCATGCATTCCGCCGCAGGTGTGCTCACCGAACGCGGCGGTACCACCAGCCATGCCGCCGTGATTGCGCGCGGGTTGGGGGTACCTTGTGTGGTCGGCGCTTCCGGCCTGCGCCTTGACAGCAAAGAGAAAAGGATTACCGCCGCCGATGGCCGCATCTTCCTGGAGGGCGAACAGATCACCGTCGACGGTACCACCGGCGAGGTGCTGGCCGGTAGCGCCGTGATGCTGGCCGCCGCTTTGGACGACCAGTTCCGCAAGCTCCTGTCCTGGGCCGACGCGGTCCGTGACATCGGCGTGCGCGCCAATGCCGACACCCCCGCCGATGCCATCACCGCCCGCCGGTTCGAAGCCCAGGGCATTGGCCTGTGCCGTACCGAACACATGTTCTTCGACGAAGTCCGCCTTGTGGTGATGCGCGAGATGATCTTTGCCGGCAATTCCCCGGACCGCGCCGCGGCCCTCGCCCGCCTCTTGCCGATGCAGCGCGCCGACTTTGTCCAACTGTTCACCATCATGCAGGGCCTGCCGGTCTGTATCCGCCTGTTCGACCCGCCGCTGCACGAATTCCTGCCGCAAAGCCGCGAGGGTCTGCGCGAATTGGCCGAAGCGTTGGACCGCCCGCTGTCCGAAGTGATCCGCCGGGCCGAGGCCTTGTCCGAAGCCAACCCGATGCTGGGCATGCGCGGGGTCCGCTTGGGCGTGGTGCTGCCCGAGATTTACGACATGCAGGCCCGCGCCATCTTTGAGGCGGTGGTGGAGATTGGCAAACAGGGTGCCACCGTGGTGCCTGAAATCATGATCCCCCTAGTCTCCGCCCAACGCGAGGTGGAACTGGTCAAAACCAATATCGACGCGGTGGCCGCCGCCGTGCGGACCAAATCCGGGGTGAATTTCGCCTTCAAACTCGGCGTCATGGTCGAAACCCCGCGCGCGGCCCTCCGCGCGGGCGATATCGCGCAGCACGCGGACTTTCTGTCGTTCGGCACCAATGACCTCACGCAGATGACCTATGGCCTGAGCCGGGACGACGCTGGCCGCTTCATGTCGACCTACGTAGCCCAAGGGGTTTTCCCCGAAGACCCGTTCCGCAGCCTTGATGTCGATGGCGTCGGTGAACTCTTACACATTGGCGCGGAACGCGGGCGCCAGACCCGTCCGGACTTGACATTGTCGATCTGTGGCGAACACGGCGGCAACCCCGAATCAATCGACTTTTGCCGCAAGGCCGGGTTCGATTACGTGTCCTGCTCGCCCTATCGGGTGCCCTTGGCGCGCCTGGCAGCCGCTCACCTCGCATTGGCCGATCGTGTGGCAGAGGCGAAATAAAGCACAATATCATGGGTTTGCAACCTTTTCCTCATGTAATACTTTAAGAGTTTCGGCGGAATTCCGCGCAATTTGTGGCAAATTCCGTTGTATTTCGGCCACTCGGGTAGACCGACCGGATCTAACGCTTTAGCTCCGACCCCCGTTGCCCGGCGTCTGCCACCGGGTGGCTTGGGGAAACAACCAGGAACACCAGACAATGCGCTTGCAGCTTTGCCGGACGATGGCGTCTGTCGCCATAATCGTCCTTTCGGGCCAGGCCTTCGCCGATGTAACGGTGAGCCAGTCCAACGATCCTTCGACCTTGATGGGGGCGCAGTTCGCCTCGTTGTTTGCGGCCGAACATGATACCGTGAATGCGCTGCCCGATGCCACACTGGCGGCCCTTGCCAAAGGGCCGGAGGTTGCCGGCCGACCCGAAAAGCCGGGCAAACCCATCCTGCTCGACTATTCCGATGCCTGGCTGGACAGCCTGCCTGCGCCCAAGGGCGATGCCAATTGGGATTGCCTGCGCCGGGCGGTGTATTTCGAAGCGCGCGGCGAGGCAATTCAGGGCCAGTTCGCGGTGGCTGAGGTGATCTTGAACCGCGTGGCCGCGGCCGGCTTTCCGAAGTCGGTCTGCGGTGTGGTTCATGCGACCGGCGGTGGTGCCTGCGCGTTTTCCTACATTTGTGACGGTGTGGCCGACGAGATGACCGACCCGGTCGCGACCGACCGCGCCAGCCGGATCGCAAGGGTCATGCTGGACGGCGCACCCCGTGCCCTGACCTTGGGTGCGACCTACTTTCACGCCCGCTGGTCGCGCCCCGATTGGGGTCATGTGATCCAGACGGCGGCGATTGGCGGCCATCTGTTCTACCGGATGGCCTTGTAGGGGTTGCGCAGCGTGCAGTCTGGGTCACGCCCGCTTGCAGTCTGGGTCGCGCACGCTTGCAGTCTGGGTCGCGGACACGCCCGGTCTGGGTCGCGCGGGTTGCAGTCCGGGTCGCGCCCACTTGCGGTCTTGGGTCGCGCAGATTGCAGAAGCGGTCGGGTTTGGACGTGGCGCATGCGGGGTCAGGCTGTAGTCTGGCCCTGTTGCATTTGCCAATGAACCCTTGGGGGAAGGCCAGACCATGACCTCGGACATCGGCCTAGCCTTCGCCCACCCGGAGGAGCGCAGCGTCGCCTCGGCCAGCGCAGACCCGCGTGACCGGATTTCTCTGCGCGATCATTTGGTGGAGGTCGATATCGGCGCGTTTCAAAACGAACGTGGCCGCACCCAGCGTATCCTTTTCAACGTGGTGGTCGAGGTGCGGCCCGCCCCGCAGCCGCTTAACGACGATGTCGACCGCATCCTGTCTTATGACCGGATCACCGAAGCCATCGCCGCCGAACTGGCTGCCGCACGCCTAAACCTGCTGGAAACCCTCGCCGAGCGGGTCGCCGAACGCATCCTGGCCGAACCCCAAGCCATGCGCGCCTTTGTGCGGATCGAAAAGCTGGATGTCGGGCCGTATAAGTTGGGCGTTGAGATTGTCCGCTCCCGCGCCGAAGCTGGCCTGAAAGTGCTGGGGCAGGATGGCCAAGAGGCGACGCTGCATCCTTTGGTGGTCTTCCTCGACAATGCCGCCGTAGCCGCTCCGGACCTTGGCGCGCGACTGGATGACTGGCAGGCGCGCGGGCTGCCGGTGATCCTGACCGTCGGGCTGCCCGACCTGGCCCGCCCGCAAACCGGCCACAAGCCCACCCAACGCCGGGTCGACCTTTTGGCCATCGGACAAAACGCCTGGGTGCTGGCCGCCCGCGACCGGCGCTGCGTGGTGATGGAAACCCGCACCGAACTGGATTGGGCGGTCAAACGCGGCCAGATGATGGTCTGGGCGCCGGCCAAAATGGTGCTGGACGCGACCGATGGCCCGCAAACCCGCGACCCGGTGGTACTGGCCCTGTGGCTGGCCGAGGTGATGGCCGCCGACCGCCTGATCGTTCACGGCAGTGTTGCACTTCCGGCAGGAAGCCGCGTTAAGGTGGAGCAGGGGTAAGCCGCGATCTTGCCCCCAGCCTGCTTAGCCCCTAGGCAATCCCGATGACCTATCTGCGCGCAATTGCGATGACCGATGCAGCACGCCCCAAGGCTGCCCTGCCGCTGGCCGGTGGCACCAGTTGGTTTGACCGGGTCGAGGTTCTCAGCCGGACGGCGCCGCCGCTCATCCTGCCGGCCTGCGAGCTTGCCGAGGTTGACCAACGCCGCCTGTCCGCCCGCCGCCCCGATTTCGGCAGCCTTGGCCTGAACACACCCCGGATCATGGGTATCTTGAACATCACGCCCGACAGTTTCTCCGACGGCGGTTTGTTTTTAAGACCTGAAGCCGCAGTGATGCAGGCGCGGCTGATGGCCTCGGGCGCGGAGATCATCGACATTGGCGGCGAAAGCACCCGGCCCGGTGCGGTTGAGGTGTCGGTGGACGAAGAAATCACCCGTACCGCGCCGGTGATTGCCGCTTTGCGTGCGGGCGGCCTGGATGCGGCAATCTCGATCGACACCCGCAAGGCCGCCGTGGCGCGGGCGGCTTTGCAGGCGGGCGCATCCTGGGTCAATGACGTGACGGCCTTGCAATTTGACCCCCTTATGGCCGCAGTGGTTGCCGAAAAGAACGTGCCGGTGATCCTGATGCACTCGACGGCCAGCCCGGCCACGATGCAGGACGATCCGCGCTATGACGATGTGCTGCTGGATGTCTACGACGCTTTGGCCGCACGGGTCGCGCAAGCGGAAGCGGCCGGCATTGCCCGCGCCAACATCGCCATCGACCCCGGCATTGGTTTTGGCAAGACGCTGAGCCACAATCTGACCCTGTTGCAGCGTCTGAGCCTGTTTCACAACCTTGGCCTGCCGGTTCTGCTCGGGGCTTCGCGCAAGCGCTTCATCGGGACCATCGGCGGCGCTATCGGGGCGGAGGCCGAGGCCCTGCGCCGGATGCCCGGTTCGCTCGCCGTGGCCTTGTGGGGCGTGGCCCAGGGGGTGCAGATGATCCGGGTGCATGACGTGGCCGAAACCCGGCAGGCCCTGTCGCTGTGGCTAGCCACCCAAAATGCTACCCAAAACGCCACCCAAATCGGAGGTGCGGCATGACGCGTAAACTCTTTGGCACCGACGGCGTGCGGGGTCGGGCCAACACGCACCCGATGACCGCAGAGGTCGCCTTGAAACTGGGTGCCGCGGCGGGCCGGTATTTCCGGCGCGGTGGCGGATCAGCGCACCGCGTGGTGATCGGCAAGGACACCAGGCTGTCGGGCTATATGCTGGAAAATGCGCTGACCGCTGGCCTGACCTCGACCGGCATGAACGTGTTGCTGCTGGGTCCGGTGCCGACCCCGGCGGTGGGGTTTCTGACCCGGTCGATGCGGGCGGATGTCGGCGTGATGATTTCCGCCTCGCACAACCCGCATCAGGACAACGGCATCAAGTTCTTTGGCCCCGATGGTTTCAAACTGTCCGATGAGGCGGAGGCCGAGATTGAGGCGATTGTCGCAGGTAGCATCGCCCCCGCCGAGCCCGAAAAGATCGGCCGCGCCCGCCGGATTGACGATGGCAGGGGCCGATATCAGGAGTTCGTCAAGACCACCTTCCCGTCTGGCCTGACGCTGGACGGCCTCAAGGTGGTGATCGACTGCGCCAACGGCGCCGCCTACAAGGCCGCCCCTGAAGTGCTGTGGGAGCTGGGCGCCGAGGTGATCCCGGTCGGTGTCAGCCCCAACGGCACCAATATCAACGACCGGGTCGGATCGACCGATACCCAGACGGCGCAGGAGGCGGTTGTAGCCCACGGCGCGCAGATGGGGATCGCGCTCGACGGCGATGCCGACCGGGTGATGATCATTGACGAGACCGGCCGGGTGGCCGACGGCGATCAGATCATGGCGCTGCTGGCGGGCCGGTGGGCCGATGAGGGGCGGCTGAACGGCGGCACCCTGGTTGCCACCGTGATGTCGAACCTCGGGCTTGAACGCTACCTGACCGGGCGCGGCCTGCATCTGGTGCGCACCGCGGTCGGTGACCGGTATGTGGTCGAGGCGATGCGGCGCGGCGGCTGGAACCTTGGCGGCGAACAGTCAGGCCACATCGTGATGACCGACTATGCGACGACCGGCGATGGGCTGATCGCAGGCTTGCAGTTTCTGGCCGAGATGGCCCGCACCGGTCTGCCTGCCAGCCGCCTGATCGATCAGTTCGAATCGGTGCCGCAGATGTTGAAGAACGTGCGATTCGCGGCCGGGGCACGGCCTTTGGACTCCGCCTCGGTCCAGAAAATCATCGCGGCCGGCGAGGCGCGGATGGCAGGCAAAGGCCGCATTCTGATCCGCAAATCGGGGACCGAACCTTTGATCCGGGTGATGGCCGAATGCGAGGATCAGGGCTTGCTGGCCGAAGTTGTCGATGAGATTGTCTTCGCCGTCCAAAGGGCCGCGACTGTGTAGCGGCCAGGATTTCACGCGTGAAATGTGTGGACAATCTCTTGCAATCAATGGGTAACAAAAACGCGCTAACCTTTCGTTAACCCCCGACTCCCTTGCCCTTTCATTCTGGCACAAATATCCCACGGGGGTCTGGGGGGTGTGAAACCCCCAAGCCGGGTCCGCCGAGCGCTTAACCGACGTGGTAGAGACTGGCAAACAACTTTGGGTCCAGACTTTCTACCGCAAAGGTTGCGCCTTCGGTCAGCACCGACACCGCGTCGTGCGAATGCAGGCTTTCCTGATGGCTCGCCACGATGCGAAAGTCGCGGATGCGCGGATCGGCCTGCAGCCCGGCGCAAAAACTGCGGGCGGCGTCTTCCACAAAGATCGGGTTGGCGGCGTTCAGTTCGGCGAACGCCTGTTCATCCTCGCGCTTGACCATCACTTGGGTTTCGGTCGGCACAGCGGCGCGGGCGATCTCGATCAGGTCTTCAAACCACAGGCATCCGCCGTCTGCCACTTCGACCGAGATCCGCGCCACCGAGCGCTGCGAATGCGGCGTGGCCAGTTGGCCCCGCGTGCGGCGGGCGTGTTCGGACAGTTCCAGCGAACAGGGGCAGGTCGAGGAATAGACGAAATCCAGATGGATGATGCGCTTGCGCAGCCCGGCTATGTCGACCAGTTCCAACGCGATGTCGTAATACTGCCAGCCCGACAGGCCGGACCGCAGGCTGTCCACCTTGACCGGGAACGAGAGCCGCATCTGAATCCGCGCATCGAACGCGCCAAGGTCGCGTTTGTAATCCTCCAGAGCGTGTTCGATCACGTGGAACGAGAAATCCCGTTCGGCATGGCCATAGAACGACCGCATGATCCGGCTCATGTTGATGCCCTTCTTTTCAGCCTCCAGACTGACCGTGCCGGTGACCGAGGTTTCCAGCGTCAGCGGCCCGTTGTCACGGGTTTTGTAGCGGATCGGCAGGCGGAAGTTGGAAATGCCGACATGCTGGATCACCTGTTTCGCCCCGACGATCAGGCTGGCGGGGCCGTTTTGCAGGTCGGGCAGGCTGGCTTTATAGGCGTCATCGATGCGAAAGCTATCGGGGTAACTGCGGCTCATCACCGGATAGCCCTGGCCTAACAGCGCACCGACCGAGGGGTCCAGCGCCACAATTTCCGCCTCTGACGCGCGGTCGGCCCAGAGTTTGAGGGTCGTGAGGGCGGCCAAAGCGTCCTCCCGGCCCGGTTTGCGGTTCAGTTCTGGGTGATGAAGGTTCATCAGCATATCCCTTCGAGGATCAGGCTTTGCGACTCCAACCGTATATAGGGCGCAAGGCCGGGCAACCAAGCCCGCGCGAACAGTTGGCGAATGTTTGCGACAGGGCGGCGTCCGGGCGGCGTCCGGGCGGCGTATTTTCGCCCAGACGGCCCATTTTCGCCCAGACGGCAGGGCGGGCTTTGGTCAGATCGCGTCAAGCCCGATGTGCAGATCGGCTAACAGATCCGCCACATCCTCCAGGCCGACCGACAGCCGGATCAGGCCGGGGGTGATGCCCAGGCGGTCCTTTTGATCCTGCGGCAGGCGCTGGTGGGTGGTGGTGGCCGGATGGGTGACGATGGATTTGGCGTCGCCCAAGTTGTTGGAGATTTTGATGATCTCCAGCGCATTCATAAACCGGAACGCCGCTGGCTTGCCGCCCACAAGGTCGAAGGTGACCAAAGTACCGCCTGACCCCATCTGCGCCATTGCAAGCACGTGTTGCGGGTGGCTGGCCAGTTCCGGGAAGATCACTTTGCTGATGCGGGCATCGCCTTCCAGCGCCTCGGCCACTTTGCGCGCCGAGGCGGCCATCGCCCGACAGCGCAGGTCCAAGGTGACCATGCCGTTCAGCATCAGCCAGGCGTTGAAGGGCGAGATCGAGCCGCCGGTGTGCTTCATATAGGGTTCCAGCACCTTGCGGATAAACTCGCGGCTAGCACAAACCACACCGCCCAAGGCGCGGCCCTGCCCGTCGATGTGCTTGGTGGTCGAATAGACGATGACATCGGCGCCCTGTTCGACGGCCTTGGAAAAGATCGGCGTGGCAAACACGTTGTCCACGATGACCAAAGCCCCGACCTGATGGGCAATTTCAGCGACGGCCCGGATATCGACCAGTTCCAGCGTTGGGTTGGACATCGCCTCGAAGAACACCGCCTTGGTGCCTGGCGTCACCGCGTTGCGCCATTGATCAAGGTCGGCGCCATCGACGAAAGTGACTTGGACTCCGTAGCGGGTCAGAACTTCCTCCAGCACATAAAGGCACGAGCCGAAGAGGGCGCGGGAGGATACGACATGATCCCCCGCACGCAACAGCGCAGTCAAAGCACCCGAGACGGCGGCCATCCCGCTCGCGGTGGCGAAAGCGTCCTCGGTGCCCTCCAATCCGGCGATGCGTTCTTCGAACATCCGGGTGGTCGGGTTGCCATAACGGGCGTAGATGAATTCGTCGTCACCGGCCTTGATAAAGCGTTGTTCGGCGGATTCAGCATCGGGGTAAACGAAGCCTTGGGTGAGAAAGATCGCCTCGGCCATCTCGCCATACTGGCTGCGGCGGCTGCCTTCATGCACAAGCTTCGTGCGGGTGTTCCAGTCTTTGCGCATGCCCCGGTCTCCTCAGTGCGGCGTTCTGCAGACCGGGAAAGCGGGGGCACCTGTGCGGCACCCTGACCTTTTTAGCGGTTTAGTTAACGTGGCGCGCAATCCGGTTCCAAATCGCCACCAGGTTTGCTTAGCAAGGCCAGCGGCCAAGGTCAACGCTTGGTCCGGGGGGGCAATTTTTCAGCGAAAAATTGACGGGTCGATTTTTCGCAGAAAAATCATGGCTTTTCGCGGTTACATCCGGCCATAGCCTTTGGCATAGGCCTCATCCACCGTGCGCACCACGGCCAAGAGCAGGCGGTGCAGCAGGATCGGCAGCAGCCCAAAATAGACCAGCCACATGGCGAGCGAGGCTTGATCGATCAGCGTCTCATTCAGCAGCACCATGGCGAGGTAACAGACCGCCAGCACCCGGCTCATCAACGGGTCAGCCCCGAGCGGCCGGTCGGCGGGCAGGAAATGGCGGACCATGGCGTGGCGACCGTCGATGACATCCAGTATGTACAGGGCGGCGGTCACCGCAAAATAGATGCTGAGAAACCGCTGGCACCACAAAGGGTCGGCCTTCCAGACCAGCACCGCCATCGCGGCCGGACCCAAAAGCAGTGCTGCGATCAACGTATTGCGGTTGGACATTTGGGCGCGCAGCGAGGTGATCGTGCCATCCGCCCGCATCACCAGCCGCAGACCCATTGCCAGCACGAAGGCCACCATGAAGGCCTCGCGCTCGGACGGCATCAGGGTGCGCAGGAACGGCCAGGTTACCGCCATCACCGCAAGCGGCAGCAGGATTGTCCACGGCAGGGCAGCACCACGCCGGAACAGCGCGAAAAACCTCCGCAACGTCTGAAAGATTTCGTCGAACATGTCCGCCCCCGGAATAGGCCAAGATCGCAGTATGCCGGCCAAATTTGGCAAGGATGTGGCGAAACCGGTGGCAGTGGTTAGGGTTTGTCAGAGTTTGGGTCAGGCTTTTCGATCCCGTAGCGTTCCAACAGTTTGGTTTGGGTCAAGAGGAACAAGAACATCGCCAGCGTCAGGCCGATGGCTTTGAAGGTGACCCAAGTCCCATCGCTGAAATTGCGCCAGACGATTTCGTTCAGGCCTGCCAACACCAGGAAGAACACCGTGATCCGCCGGGTCAGGATCATCCAGCCGGCGTCTTGCAGCGGCAAGGCGTCCGCCATCACCAGTTTCAGGTAGGATTTGCCTTGGAGCAGGCCCACTCCAAGGGCTGCCGCGAAAAACGCGTAGATCAGGGTGGGTTTCATCTTGATGAAGCTTGGGTCGTTGAACCAGACCGTCAAGCCGCCCATGAACAACACCACCACCAGTGTCACGATCTGCATGGCCGATATTTTGCCGGTCAGCCGCCAGAGCGCCAATATCGAGGCCACGAAGATCAGCACGAAAATCCCGGTGGTGACGATGAAGCCCGAATAGGTCTGGCCCGCGATGGTCAGGCTTTTGTCTTTGAGCAACCAATAGCCCAAGAGGAACAGGACCAGCGGCCCATATTCCAGCGCCAGTTTCAGCCGGTTGTCATAGGCTTTTGGCCGGTCGGTTTTTGGATCAGTCATCCTGCAGTCTCCATTACCACGGCCCCCAAAGCAATCAACCCCATCAGGCCGCCGCGCACTGGCCCGACCTTTTCGCCCAACACCCACCAGCCAATCAGGGCGGCAAACACGGTGGAGGTTTCGCGCAGAGTTGCGGCCTCGCCCACCCGGTCAAGCCGGGTCGCCAGCATGACCGCGCCGAACGAGAAGAACGCGATGAACGCCCCGAACAGCCCACGTTTCAGCAGCGCCGGGATGCGGTCGGCGGTCAGGCCGATCCAGCGCCGCCAGGTGATTGCCGGAATAAACACCCCGTCGATCATAAAGAACCACGCGAGAAAGGTGAACGGGTCGGCGGTGGCCCGGATCCCCCAGGCGTCGAACGTGGTGTAGCCGGCCACAAAGCCGCCGGTGAGGAGGGCGAGGCCGAGGGCGGGCAACAGGCTGGCTGCTTGGTTGCCGAGTCGCCACAGGGAATGGCCGGCGAGGCCGAAGATCCCGGCCAGCAGCAGGCCGAGGCCCAGCCATTGCAGGGCCAGGAAGTGCTCGCCAAACACCAGCCCGGCGAACAGCACGGTGAAGAACGGCCCGGTGCCGCGCACCACCGGGTAAACCACGGTATAGGGTGCGCGGTCGTAGGTCATGGCTTGGGCGATCTTGTAGCCGGCATGGATCAGAAAAGCCCCCGCGAATATCAGCCACATATGCGGTTCGGGCCATGGCACCACGAACACCGCAAAGGGGGCGGCGATGATGCCGTAGCTGGCATCAATCGCGGCGCGGGCGATCCAGGGGTCATCGCGGCCTTTTTGCAACGCGCCAAACAAGGCGTGCAAAACGGCGGCCAACAGGGCCAAAGCGATGGCCAGATGATGGCCTTGTGGAGTACCCACTTGCGCGAGAAGCCAAGCACTCACGCGTCGCGCCCGACCAACGCGTTGGCGAAGTCCTGCGGGTCAAACGGGGCGAGGTCGTCGATCTGCTCGCCGACGCCAATCGCATGGATCGGCAGGCCGAATTTATCGGCCAAGGCCACCAGGACACCACCGCGTGCGGTCCCGTCGAGTTTGGTCATCACCAGGCCGGAAACCTCGGCGATCTTGCGGAAAATCTCGACCTGCAGCAGCGCGTTCTGGCCGGTGGTAGCGTCCAAGACCAGCAACGTGTTGTGCGGCGCGGTCGGGTCAATCTTGCGCAGCACGCGGACGATCTTGGCCAGCTCCTCCATCAGATCGGCGCGGTTGTGCAGGCGGCCCGCGGTGTCGATCATCAACAGGTCGGCGCCATCGGCTTGGGCTTTGGTCAGCGCATCGAAGGCGAGGCTGGCCGGGTCAGAGCCTTCCGGTGCGGTCAGAACCGGAACCCCGGCGCGCTGGCCCCAGATTTGCAACTGTTCCACCGCAGCGGCGCGAAAAGTGTCACCGGCGGCAATCACCACCGATTTACCGGCGGCTTTGAACTGCGACGCCAGTTTGCCGATCGTGGTGGTTTTGCCAGAGCCGTTGACGCCGACCACCAGCACAACCTGCGGCTTTTGGCGGTAAAGCGGCATCGGACGGGCGACGGGCTCCATGATCCGGGCGATTTCGGTGGCGAGGGCCGCTTTCAGGTCTTCGGTCGAGATGCGCTTGCCGAACCGCCCCTCGGCGATGTTGGCGGTGACGCGAAGGGCGGTGTCGACACCCATGTCGGAGCGGATCAGCAACTCCTCCAGGCTTTCCAGCATGGCGTCATCCAGCACCCGTCGGGCATCGTCGCGGCCCAGAAGTTTGCCTAACAGGCCAGATTTTTCCGATTGGGGTTTTTCGGGTTGGGGTTTTTCAGATTGGGGTTTTTCGGGTTGGGGTGTTGCGGATTGGGGTGTTGCGGGTTGGGGCGTTGCGGGTTGGG
>JAYTQA010000326.1:0-8710 GCA_043746955.1 bacterium
TGCCGAAGCCGAGCCCGGGTTGGAGGTTGCCTCTTGCACCCCCGCCTCGGCCAACAGTTGCTTGACCACCCCAAGATGGTCCAGCCCTTCGAAATAGGCGCCGACGTCAAGCGTTGTGGTTCTGGTCATGTCTTGTCCTCAATGTCACGCCGCAAAGCCGGTGCCGCCAGTTGCCCTTGCGGGCCTCGTGTCGCGCCATCAGCCGCAGCAGCAGCCCGACGACTTTGCCGGTTTGGTATTGGTGTCGCCTGCCGGTGCGGCCTTGTCGGCGGGCATGGCCTGCGGTTTGGCCTTGGCATCAGCGCCGCCGCAGCACGAGCTTTCGTTGGCGTGTTCGTGTCCGCCGTGGGCATGTATCGGTTTTGAAATCTCGTTCATGGTCATTCTCCTGATCTCGGTCATTGCGAGGGCACAGATGGGCGATCCTCTCGCCTGTCCTCATTCTAAAGACGCCCGAGCCGCGTCGTTATTACAGGTCAATCTTTTTCCGCCGCAGCGGCGCGCAGCAATTCCGCCCGCCGGGCCGCATCACAGCCGCAATCCATGAAACCATGTTCCGGGCAAGTCAGGCACATCTCGACCAGCCGCTGTTTCAAGGCCTGCCGGGCGCGGTGCAGCCGGACGGCAAGATTAGCGACGGAAATGCCCAGACTGGCCGCCACCGCGTTACGCGGTTCCTCCTGCAGGTCGATCCGCTGGATCAATTCGGCATAGTCGGGTCTCAAGGTCGCCATCAGCTGGTTCAGGCAGGCGCAAACTGCGGCGTCCATCTCTGCGTCCGAAGCCGCAGGCGTCTCATCGAAAAACTCTGGGCTCATCGTCGTCTCCCGCTGCCTGCGCCGCGCGGCAGTGCGCTGGTGGTCGGCGATGGAGGTGGCCAGCAGACGGCTCAGCCAGCCCCGCACAGTGGTGATGTCACGTACCGCCTCCGCGCGATCCATCGCACGCAGCATGAAGCTCTGCATGACGTCACGGGCCTCCTCGGCACTGCCCAACCGCCCTTTCAGATAGGACAGGCAGTGGCGGTGGGTGTCGGTCAGCACCTTGCGGACCACGGCGGCGTTGCTGCTGATCGCGTCGGGTGTTGGTATGTCCGGCGATGTCGTGGTTTCGGCGTCAAGGTTCATCTGATCTCTCCAATGGTCCGGGACGTCAGCCGCGGGCGCAGTCTTGAAAGTTGCCGGTTCCGCAGGCGGCACAGGAGTTTTCCAGTTCCACCCGCAGCGCTTGGCGGGCGCGGTGCAGCCGCACGTTGAGCGTGTTGATTGTCAGGCCAAGGTCGGCGGCGATGCGGGCGCGTGGTTCCTCCTCCAGATCGGCACGGCGCAGAATCTCGGCATGATCCGGCCGCAACCTCGGCAATGCCGAGTGCAGACACTGGCAGGGGCCGTGTCCGGCCTCTGCTTCAGGTGCGTCCTCGGCAATGCACAGCTCTTGCGCGTAGGCGGTTTCAGTCCGGTGCCGCACCGCCCGCCGCCGATAGTGATCTATCAGGGTGTGCCGCAGGATTTGCCCCAGCCAGGCGTTGATCTTGTCATCCTGATCCACTGACCGCGCCGCGCGGATCACCTTGAGGCTGAAATCCTGCAAGGCGTCTTCGGCTTCGTCCAGACTGCCAAGCCTGCGGCGCAGATAACCCAAAAATTCGCGTCTGCCGTCAAGCAGGTGTTGATTGACTGCAAGGTTGCGCAAAACGGCGTTTTGGGCCTGCGCGGGGAAATGGGTATCGATGAGCATGGGATTCTCCGGATGCGGAAAAGCGAGCCAAATCGCGACGCAACAGCGTTTGAACGCCGCGCATCAATCAGACATGCACACGAAAAAGCTTTGGCGGACGGAGCGACCGCAGGTGGGTCGGCGTCGGGCAGCATGTGACTGCCGCGTAGGACCAAACGCTCGAACTCGAGGTGCGTAGGACGGGCACTATAAATTGCGATTTCCCGGCAATGCCAAAAGTTGGACTTTGGCAATGGGTGTGGCCCAACGCCGGTTCCGATGTGGAACAATCCACCGCGCTGATCGCTGTGGCTCCTTTCGCGGCAGGATGGTCGAGTGTTGTCACTATTGCGGCGTTTGCGCTGGTCAGGAAAAGAAACAACAGCACCAGTAACGTCGCCGGCAACCGAAGGGCAGACCCGCTGATTGGCGTTGTTGACTGCGGACGCATCTTCATCGGACCCTCGGAAGCGAATCGTTCCTCAGCCACACTTGACTATCATTGGCGCTGCTTCGCCTTGATCCGGATCAAGTTTGCAGCCCCCGGTGAAATACTGACAAGCGGGGCGCATTTCCTATCAATGGCAGACCACGCGTTTTCTCCGCTGGTCGGTCGCAGAACAGGTTTTCGCTGTAATGTTCTGACGCGGTCCGCGTCTTTACTGGTCATGACGCCCATCACCGGCAGCCAAAACGGCTGGCCGATGGGGTCGGCATTCAGGATCAAGCCAATGCAATCAGGCACATATCACGATCAGTCAGAGGCGATCATCAGCGCACCGCAAGCTGAGGTTTTTGCCTATCTCGACGACCAGACGCGCCTTGCGGCCCATATGGATAAGCGGTCGATGATGATGCTCGGTGGCCGGATGGCCTATGAATTTGACGCAGCCAAGGGCCGCGCTGTCGGTTCGGTGATCACGATGGGCGGGAACTTTCTGGGAATTTCGCTATTCGTGCGCGAAGTTGTGACGGAGCGGACATGCCCCAGCCGCAAGCGTTGGGAAACCCGCGGCCCGCAACGCATGCTGGTGATCGAAAGCTATGTGATGGGGTTTGAAACGCGTCGGAACGGCGAGGACACCCAGGTGCGGGTGTTCATCGATTATCAACTGCCGCACGGCCTTCCTGCGCGCTGGCTTGGTCTGGTTTTCGCGCGGTTCTACGCGAAATGGTGCGTGTCTCGCATGGTCAAGGATGTGAGCCGCCACTTTGGCGCGGTCGCCGAACCGGGGGTGGCAGCATGATGCAACCTTATGAAATACCGTTATTGTTTCAAAAATGTCGCTGCGAAACCGATGTGATCAGACGGCGCGATTCATGTGCCCTATCACCGGCATGCAATACAATCAGCGCCACCACAGCGGCAGCGTTGTCGTCCCATTTAAGGAGAAAAGGCAATGGAAGAGCATGACCATTCAATGCATCAGCAGATGAATCAGCCAGAACCTCGTCCGACCTTCTGGCAGTCGCGTGCAGGCATCACACTGATCGTCTTTCTGGCCGTTGCGGCGCTGCTGCTTGGCTATGAACATCGCCTGCATCTGTTTGCGGCGGGCATGTTTCCGGCGATCTTGCTGCTGGGTTGCGTGTTCATGCACTTCTTCATGCATGGCGGCCACGGCGGGCATGGCGGACATGGTGGTCATACCGGGCACGGTAGCTCAAGCGAGCCTCCGGCCAGCCCGGCCAACGAATCCATCAAAACCGACGGAGACAAATCATGATCGCGCCATCCTCCGGCTACGGCCTGTGGTTTTTCGCGCTTATCAACGCGGCGGTCTTCATTCTGTTCGCCTTCAGCTTTTTCAAACCGCAGACCCCGCGCGACTGGCGCAGCTTTGGCGCGTTCAGCGCGTTTATGGTGGCGCTGTTCTCGGAAATGTACGGCTTTCCGCTGACGATCTACCTGATGTCGGGCTGGTTGCAGACCCGCTATCCCGGCATCAACTGGTTTTCGCATGACGCGGGTCATTTGCCCGAGATGATGTTCGGCTGGCAGGGCAATCCGCATTTCGGGCCGTTCCACATCCTGAGTTTCTTCCTGATCGGCGGTGGTTTCTGGCTGATTTCTGCCGCATGGCCCAAGCTTTACGAAGCACAGCGCAGCGGCAAACTGGCGACAACCGGGCTTTATGCCCGCCTGCGCCATCCGCAATACACGGGTTTCGTGCTGATCCTGACCGGGTTTCTGGTGCAGTGGCCGACGCTGCTGACGCTGGCGATGTATCCGTTCCTGATCTGGATGTACGCCCGCCTTGCCCGAAGCGAAGAGCGCGAAACCCGCGCAAGATTTGGGGTCGCCTTTGACGATTATGCCCGGCGCGTCCCTGCATTCTTTCCGCACCTCGCATCCGACACACAGCAAGCACACTGACCGAAGAGGAAACCGCCATGGCACCCAATCCAGCCTCGTCAGATCCCAAGGACAAGGGCCTCGCCTCCCGATTCCCCACCGCCTACACGATCCTGTTTTTGTTGATCATTCTGATGGCGGGGCTGACCTGGGTCATTCCGGCGGGCAAGTTTGACCGGGTGCAGAATGCGGCGGTCGGGCGCGAGGTCGCGGTTGCTGGCACCTACAAGACCGTGGACCCCAACCCGCAGGGCTTCGTCGCCATCCTGCTGGCCCCGACCGCCGGGTTTTACGACCCTGTCAGCTATGCCGCCAATGCCATCGACGTGTCGCTGTTCGTGCTGTTTCTCGGCGGCTTTCTGGGTGTGGTCAATGCCACCGGGTCGATTGACACCGGCATCAAGGCCGCGATGCGCAAGTTGAAGGGCCACCAGGTCTGGATGATCCCGATCCTGATGTCTTTGTTCGCCCTGGGAGGCACGACCTATGGCATGGCGGAGGAGACGCTGGCCTTCTATCCGCTACTGATCCCCGCGATGCTGGTCGCCGGGTTCGACACGATGACGGCGGTGGCGGTGATCCTGCTTGGCGCGGGCATCGGCACATTGGGATCGACCATCAATCCCTTTGCCACGGTCATCGCGTCCAATGCCGCCGGGGTCGCGTTCACCCAAGGCATGGTGATCCGCTTTGTCCTGCTGCTCGGCGGTCTGGCGATCTGCATCGCCTATGTGACGCGCTATGCGCTGCGGGTAAAGGCCGATCCCGCGCGGTCGGTGGTGGCGGCGCAGGCCGACAGCAACCGGCAGGCGTTTCTGTCGGGCGCAAGCGCGGTGGCCAATGATCGGCTGAGCGGCATCCAGTCACTGGTGCTGGTGCTGTTCGCCGCGACATTCGTGGTGCTGATCTGGGGGGTGTCGTCGCAGGGCTGGTGGATGGCCCAGATGGGTGCGCTGTTTCTGGGCATGGCAATCCTGATCGGGCTTGTGACCCGGATGAGCGAAAAGCGCCTGACCGCAACCTTTGTCGATGGCGCGCGCGACCTTCTGGGCGTGGCGCTGATCATTGGCCTGGCGCGCGGTATCGTGGTCATCATGCAACAAGGGCTGATCGCCGACACAATCCTGAACAGCGCCGCTTTGGCCGTCAGCGGGTTGCCGAAACTGGCCTTCATCAACCTGATGTACTGGATCGAGGTGGCGATGAGCTTCCTCGTGCCCTCGTCCTCCGGCCTTGCTGTGCTGTCGATGCCGATCATGGCCCCGCTGGCCGATTTCGCCGGGGTGACCCGCGATCTGGTGGTGACGGCCTACCAGTCGGCCAGCGGCATCGTGAACCTGATCACACCGACCTCGGCGGTGGTGATCGGGGCGCTGGCGATTGGCCGCATCTCTTATGACCGCTGGATCGTGTTTATATGGCCGCTTTTGCTGATCCTGACGATTTTCATCTCGGTGGTGCTCAGCATCGCCGCGATCCTGTGACACCGGAGGCTTCTCCCATGACCACCCACGATCTTGGCGTTCATTCCGAAACCGGCAGGCTGCGGCAGGTCATTGTCTGCCGCCCCGGTCTGGCGCATCGCCGCCTGACGCCGTCCAACGCGCAGGCGCTGCTGTTTGACGATGTGTTCTGGGTTAAGCAGGCCCAGAAGGACCATGACGTTTTCGCCACCCTGATGCGGGGCGAGGGCGTCGAGGTGCTGGATGTGAACACCCTTCTGGCCGAGGTGCTGGATATTCCGCAAGCCCGCAAATGGGTGCTGGACCACCGCATCACGCCCAATGATGTCGGTACCGGGATGCTCGACGAGGTGCTGGCCTGGATGCACGACCTGCCGGGAGCAAAGCTCGCCGAATGTCTGATCGGCGGGCTGGAAGTTGGCGATCTGCCGTTCAAACCCGAAGGTCTTTTCGGCAGCTATCTGGGGGCGCATGGGTTTGTTTTGCCGCCGCTGCCGAACTTCCTGTTCACCCGCGACAACTCTGCCTGGGTTTACGGCGGCGTCACCCTGAACCCGATGTACTGGGCGGCGCGCAAGCCCGAAACCCTGCTGACCGCCGCCGTCTACCGCTTTCATCCCAAATTCGCGGGCAAAGCCACGGTGCATTGGGGCGATCCGACCGTGGAACACGGGCTCGCCTCGGTCGAGGGCGGCGATGTGATGCCGGTCGGAAACCGCACCGTGCTGGTCGGCATGGGCGAGCGGTCGTCGCCGCAGGGTATCGGCCTTCTGGCCGCAGCGCTGTTCGCCAAGGGCGTGGCCGACCGGGTGATTGCCTGCCAACTGCCCAAAAGCCGCTCGGCCATGCATCTGGACACCGTGTTCACCCTGCTCGGCGGCGATGTGGTGACCTGCTTCAAGGAGGTTGCCGACGAGATCACCTGTTTCGATCTGCGCCCCGGCGAGGGCAGGGCCCCCTTGCAATTCCGCGCCGACCCCCGCCCGCTGTTCGCGGTGGTGGCCGAGGTTCTGGGCCTGCCCAAGCTGACCGTGGTGCCGACCGGTGGTCGCGATCCTGCCGAACGCGCCCGCGAGCAGTGGAACGACGGCAACAACCTCTTGGCGCTGCGCCCCGGCGTGGTGGTGGGCTACGACCGCAACGACGACACCAACGCCGCCCTGCGCGCCGTCGGAATCACTGTGCTGGAACTGCCCGGTGCCGAACTGGGCCGGGGCCGGGGTGGCAGCCATTGCATGAGCTGCCCGACGATCCGCGATGCCGAATAGACCCCGATCCGGAAGGAACACCTGATGAGCTTTAATCTCAAGAACCGCAGCTTTCTGACGCTGCGCGATTTCAAACCCGCCGAGATCGGCTTTCTGTTGAAACTCGCAGCCGACCTCAAGTCCGCGAAATATGCCGGCACCGAACAGCCGGGCCTGAAGGGCAAGGAGATCGTGCTGATCTTCGAAAAAGACAGCACCCGCACCCGTGTCGGTTTTGAAGTGGCGGCGCATGATCAGGGTGCCACCGTCACGTATCTCGGGCCGACCGGCAGCCATATCGGCCACAAGGAAAGCGTCAAGGACACCGCAAGGGTGCTGGGCCGGGTCTACGACGCCATCGAATATCGCGGTTTCGGGCAGGAGATCGTCGAGGAACTGGCGGCCTGGTCAGGTGTGCCGGTCTACAACGGGCTGACCGATCAGTTCCACCCGACCCAGATCCTCGCCGATTTCCTGACCATGCAGGAACACAGCGACAAGCCGCTGCGCGAGATCGCCTATGTGTTCCTCGGTGATGCCAAGAACAACATGGGCGACAGCCTGCTGATCGGCGGTGCCAAGATGGGCATGGATGTGCGGCTTTGCGCCCCCAAAGCCTGCTGGCCCGACAAGGCCATCCAGACCGAGGCGCAGGCCATCGCCAAAGACACCGGCGCGCGGATCACCATCACCGAGGACGTGGGCGACGCGGTCAAGGGCGTCGATTTCGTCTATACCGATGTCTGGCTGTCGATGGGCGAGCCCGAAGACAAATGGCCGACCCGGATCAAGCTGCTTCTGCCCTATCAGGTCAACGCCAAGCTGATGAAAAAAACCGGCAATCCGCGTACGAAGTTCATGCACTGCCTGCCCGCCTTCCACAACGCCGACACGGCAGTCGGCAAGGACATCGCCGCCAAGTTCGGGATTTCCGAGATGGAAGTGACGGATGAGGTGTTTGAAAGCCCGGCCTCCATCGTGTTCGATCAGGCCGAAAACCGCATGCATACCATCAAGGCAGTGCTTGTCGCCACTTTGGGCGGCTGAGGTGCTGGTCATCGCAGCCCTTGGCGGCAATGCCCTGTTGCGGCGGGGCGAGCCGCTGACGGCGGAAAATCAACGGCTGAATGTCCAGCGCGCCGCCCCGGCGCTGGCCGCGATCCTGCGGGCGGGGCACCAGTTGGTGATCACCCATGGCAACGGCCCGCAGGTCGGTCTGCTCGCCTTGCAGGGTGCGGCCTACAAGCCGGATGAGGCCTATCCGCTGGATGTGCTGGGGGCCGAGACCGAAGGCATGATCGGCTATCTGATCGAGCAGGAACTGGAGAATGCCCTGGGCCATGACCGCCCGGTGGCGGTGCTGCTGACCCAGATCGTGGTCGATGCCAATGATCCGGCCTTTGCCAAGCCCACCAAATTCGTCGGGCCGGTCTATCCCGAGGCCGAGGCGCGGCAACTGGCAGCGGCGCGGGGTTGGGTGGTTGCCCCGGACGGCGACAAATGGCGCCGCGTCGTCGCCTCGCCCAAACCGCTGGAGATTCCCGATCTGGCGGTGCTGCAATTGCTGCTGGGGCAGGGCGTGGTGGTGATCTGTGCGGGCGGTGGCGGCATTCCGGTGCTGCGCCGCGCCGATGGCAGCCTGATCGGGGTCGAGGCAGTGATCGACAAGGACCACGCCAGCGCCTTGCTCGCGACCGGGCTCAAGGCCGACGCGCTGCTGATGCTGACCGATGTGGCCGCCGTTTACCGTGATTTCGGCACGGATCACGCTGCACCAATTGCCCGGTTGACCCCTGAGCAGGCCGCAGCCTTGACCCTGCCACAAGGCTCGATGGCGCCAAAGGTGGCCGCGGCCTGTGACTTTGTGCGCAGTGGCGGCAAGTTGGCCGGGATCGGGAGGCTGGAAGATGCCGTTTTGATTTTGAACG
>JAYTQA010000327.1:0-3261 GCA_043746955.1 bacterium
GGATCCAGTCTTGGGCATGGCGCAAAATTACCTGATTTGCCCCAACAACCATGCTGCGCCAATTCTGATCGACCTGATCATGGATCTGTGCAGCAAATACGAGGTCGATGGCATGGTGATCCACGCATCCAGAACCTGCCGGGCATTTACCAACCCGCAATTTATGATTGCTGATGCGGCCACCAAAAGGCTGGGCATTCCAACTTCCATGTTCGAGGGTGACGTGACGGATGAGTCCTTCTACAAGGACGAATTGGTCAATAGCCGTGTCGAGGCCATGCTGGAGGCGATCGACGCCCGGCGGCTGGTGACGGCTTGAATCTGGAGCTTATTCTTAGGAGGGTGCGATGAAACACTTTGTGATGGGTATCGATTTCGGGTCGACGACGGCCAAGACCGTGATCCTCGACCTTCACGGCAAGGTCGTGGCTTCAAACGTCGCCCACATGGGAGCCGTAAGCGGCGAGGGGGTCAAGTCGTCGATCAATGGCGCGCTTTCGGAGGCCGGTATCACACAGGAGGACGTGGGCCGAACGGTCAGTACGGGCTATGGCAGGCGCATGCTCGACATTGCCGACAAGAATTACACGGAAATCACTTGCCATGCCCGTGGCGCCGTGGCGATGGTTCCCGACGCCCGCCTGGTCATCGATATTGGCGGCCAGGACAGCAAGGTGATTTCGGTCGACGCCAATGGCCTGGTCGCTCAGTTTGCAATGAATGACCGTTGTGCCGCCGGAACAGGGAAGTTTCTCGAGGTGCTGGCGCGCGCCATGCAAATCGAGTTGACTGATATGGGTGATATCGCACTGCAAGCCAAAGAAAAGCTCAAGATATCCAGCATGTGCGCAACTTTCGCCGAGACAGAAGTGATTTCGCTGTTGGCCGAGGGAAACTCCAAACCCGATGTACTTGGTGCGGTTCACGCGGCAATCGCCAATCGCACCATGGGTTTGGTGGGGCGTGTCGGCAAGAAAGGCCCAGTGGTGATGACCGGCGGTGTTGCAAAGAATGCGGCTGCCGTTCACTATATTGAAGAGGCACTGGGCATGAAGCTTCACTTGCCCTCGGCGCCGCAGACGGCGGGCGCGCTCGGTGCGGCCCTGTTGGCGCTGGACGACTATCGCGCGCAACACAAGGACGAGCTCGCCCTCGCTGACGACGACCAGCTGGATCTGCAGATGGGCAATGCCCGCGCCTGCGCTCCCGGATGCAAAGGCGTTCCAGGCGCGCAGGCGACGGTCGAAGTGCCGCTCATGCCAGCCAACAACCTGGATTTGAAGCGCCTGGAGAGCCACGTCTGAGGCCGCGCATCGGGGCTGCGGGCTGCGACAAGCTTTGGGCGCAAGGGACAATTGCTTGGAAGTAACAGCCGCATTTGCGCACGCGCAAAACTCCCCCATTGCCATTGAGCGCTTCACGCTTGACGGCGTGCGGGAGCGCGAAGTGTTGATCGAAATGAAGGCGGCCGGACTTTGCCGCTCAGACATGTCGCTGTTTGACGGTTCGCGCGACTGGGCTGACTATCCTTTGGTATTGGGCCACGAAGGCGCTGGCATCGTCCTGGAATGTGGACCTGGCGTCATCAACCTGGCGCCAGGCGACCACGTCATTCCTGTCGCGATCCCCGAATGCGGCGTCTGTCCGGCGTGCCGCAGCCGCAAGACAAATTTGTGCGACCTCTATTTTCAGCCGACGTCGCGCCGGCCATTTTCGCTGAAAGGCCGACCGACCCGCGCGTTCTGCGAGCTTGGGACGTTTTCGCAACGCATCGTTGTGCGTGATGTGCAGGTGACGAAGATTTCTCCCCTGGCCCCGCTGGACGTGGTGTGTTGCCTGGGCTGCGCGGGCGCGACGGGTCTGGGCGCGGCACTGTTCACGGCGCGCATGGAAGCGGGAACCTCGGCAGTGGTGTTTGGTTTGGGCGGGATCGGATTGAATGTGGTCGAAGGCGCCCGCATTGCAGGCGCTTCGATGGTCATTGGCGTCGACTCGAATCCTGCCAAGGAGCCGTTTGCCCGCGTGGCGGGCGTCACCCATTTCATCGACGCGTCCAAGCCCGGCGTGGACGTTGTGGGCTCGATTCGCGATTTGACAGGCGGCGGCGCAGACTACGCTTTTGAATGTGTCGGACATTCGGAGACATTGCGCCAGGCGGTCGAATGCACCGCATCGGCTGGGGCACTACCGTGATGCTGGGGATCTTGCCGGGCACGCAGGAGATTGCGCTGCGGCCCCGGTCGATCCAGGAGGGCCGCCGCCTGATCGGCTCCTATCTTGGCAATGTCAAGACCCGGTCCGAACTTCCCCAACTGGTTGATCTTTACCTTGAAGGCAAGCTTCGGCTCGACAACCTGATCTCACATCGCATCGGCCTTGAGCAAATCGGCCACGGCTTCGAATTGCTCGCCTCAGGCCTGGCGCGCCGGGTTGTCGTTGAGTTCTGACGCCGTCTCAAACTCAAAATTGGCGAACGCCGTCATCAATCGTTTTGCGAGGCCCGCATATTCTGCGGGCTTGCAGTTCAGCACGAAAACGATTTTCAGGCGTTTGGCCGCATCGTCAATTTTCAAGTCAAACGAGGCGCTTGCGCCAAGCACCCCGATGGCGACCTGTCGCGCGGCCCGTCGGGTTGCGTCGATCCGCAAATTGGGCTTGGATATCTTTCCCACCGCCGTGACCGCCATGGCCGGCAGAATCACCACCTCCACCGGCACGGCGGCGCGTTCTTGCACATGTTTTGCGCAAAACGCCATCAATTCTTCCGATGATGTGCCGGCGCGTGGTTTCAACTCCACATAGGCGATGGGCAACTCACCCTTCGCCCCGCGTCAGGGCGTCCGACGGCGGCGGCATGCAAGACAGCCTCATGGCGCACCAGCACGTCTTCGATCAGGCGGGGGTCGATATTGTGACCGCCACGAATGATCAAGTCTTTGCTGCGCCCGGACTCCCAGACGTAACCCGTTGCATCGACGCTGCCCAGATCCCCGGTGTTGGCCCAGATCGATCCGCCTGGCGCATCGCGCACAAAAAACCCCGCGTCAAGCAAACCGTCCTGGTAGCCCGGCATATGTGATGGCCCGTCGATGACGAGATGGCCCCATTCATCGGCCGCGCATTCCCGCACGAACCGGTTGTCACCATCAAGCATGAAGGCCTTGACGCGAAAGTGCGGCAGGGCAAGGCCGACCGATCCGACCTTGGGCATTATCGCGCCGCCCGGATGGCCGGTGATGGTGCCATGCATCTCGGTCATGC
>JAYTQA010000328.1:0-8657 GCA_043746955.1 bacterium
CAGCAGCCCCGGAATGTCACCGGGGCGGCGCATCGTCGGGGTGAGGACGTCGGCGGGGAGTCCGCGCCGCTCCGCGTCGTCGCGTGACAGGATGAAGAAGTCGTTCGCCCCGGAGACGAAACCGATGTCCACATTGGCGAGTGCGCCAAGCGGGACTGCGGCACCCGAGGCGATGCTGACCTTTGGCGTATCGGTGAACAATCAGGTCTAGCGGGCTAGATTTACTCCGGTTCGACAATTCTGACACGGAATGAGCGCTTTTCCCCCGCACTTTTGCCGAGACTCAGAGCTAAAACGACACCTGTAGCTGCATAAAGCTTCCCTCGGCGCTGCGGATGATAGCCCCCACCCAGTTCGTGGCGCCGAGGTTCCTTCTCCCCTTCCGCTGTCCGCAAATGCCCCATAGGCTGCCTGAAAATAGGTGACCCATGCGCGATTTCCAACTGCCCGGCCGCTCTGCGGTTTATGCCGCCAACGGCATGTGCGCGACCTCGCACCCTCTAGCCGCCCAAACCGCTGTGGAAATCCTGAAATCCGGCGGAAATGCCGTCGATGCGGCCATCGCAGGGGCCGCGTTGCTGACCCTGTGCGAACCGCAGATGACGGGCTTGGGTGGCGATTGCTTTGTCTTGCTGAAACTGCCGGCCTCAGAGGCAGTTCTGGCTCTGAACGGCTCCGGTCGCGCCCCTGCAGCCGCTAGTGCCGCTACGCTCCGCGCCAAGGGCCTGACGGCCGTTCCTCCGCGCGGGGTTGAGGCGGCCACTTTGCCCGGTGCCGTTGACGCCTTCTGCCGCCTGTCCGCCGACCATGGCCGCCTTGGCCTTGACCGCCTCCTCGCCCCCGCGATCGACTATGCTGAACAGGGGGTTCCGGTCGCCCCTCGCGTGGCCTTCGACTGGGCCGAAGACGCGCCGCATCTGCAAGGTCGGGCGCGTGACTTCTATCTTTTCAAGGGGTTATCGCCCAAACCCGGCCAAATCTACCGCGCCCCCGCCCAAGCGGAGGTTTTGCGCCGCATCGCCCGCCAAGGTCGCGCCGGGTTTTATGAGGGTGAGGTGGCAGAGGACCTGATCCACTCGCTGAACGCGCGCGGCGGTGTCCACACTTTGGAAGACCTTGCTGCCACCGCCAGCACCTGGGGCCACCCGATCTCCGCGCCCTACGGCGATCTGATTGTGCTCGAACATCCGCCCAATGGTCAGGGGGCGACGGCATTGCTTTTGCTGAACATTCTCAAGCACTTCGATCTTGCATCGATGGAGCCGTTCGGCGCAAAACGCGCGCATATCGAAGCTGAGGCGAGCAAACTCGCCTACGACGCTCGCAACCGGTTCATCGCGGAACACAGCGCCCGCATGAACCATATGCTTTCGGCGGAGACTGCCGCTAATCTGGCCGCCCTGATCGACCCGAACCGCGCCGCGCCCTCGCCGCACCCCCTCGCGGAAACCGTCCACAAGGAAACCATCTACATCACCGTGGTTGACCGCGACCGCATGGCAGTTTCGCTGATTTTCTCGATTTATCTGGGGTTTGGCACCGGCATCGCCTCAGACAAATTTGGCATCCTGTACCAGAACCGTGGGGCCGGTTTCACCCTCGCTGAAGGTCACCCCAATGAGTTGGCGGGCGGTAAACGCCCGATGCATACGATCATTCCCGGTATGCTTAAGCGAAACGGCAAGGTGATCATGCCTTTCGGCGTGATGGGTGGGGCTTATCAGCCCGCCGGTCATGCGCGATTTGTGACAAATCTGGTGGATTTTGGCATGGATCCACAAGCCGCCATCGACGCCCCGCGCAGCTTTTCCTGGGTCAACGGAATGCAGGTCGAACGCGGATATGGCGAAACGGTACGCGCCGGTCTGGCGCAGATGGGCCATGAGGTGTCGATCCCGGCAGAGCCTTTGGGCGGCGCGCAGAACATCCTTCTTGATGACAGCGGCATCCTGATCGGCGCGTCGGATCCGCGCAAAGACGGCTGCGCCTTGGGCTATTGAATGGACCGCAGAGCCATCACTGGCAACGCTCTTGCCCTGAACGCGGGCGACGCTGACGCAGGCCGATCATTGGCGCAAGCCATTGAAAAGGTAGAATGATGCGCGGGTCGTGCCTTTGCGGCGCTGTGGAGTTTCAGGCCGAACCGCCGCTGCGCCCGGTCATCGCCTGCCACTGCACGCAATGCCGCAAAACCTCCGGCCATTATTGGGCCGCAACCTCGGTCCCGCAGGACCGCTTTCAATGGATCCGGTCCGACGGGTTGCGCTGGTTCCAATCTTCACCACACGCGCAGCGCGGCTTTTGCGGAACCTGCGGCGCGAGCCTGTTCTGGAAGCCGGACGGCGAGGAGCGCATCAGCATCGCAGCGGGATCGTTGGACGGCGAAACTGGGCTAAGTATCGAAATTCATTGGCATCTTGAGGATTCCGGCGATTATTACTCCCGCCCGTCGCAGGCCAAAACCCTGCACGCAAGCTGTCTCTGCGGGGCCAATCGTTTCGACATTGCGGGCCCGATGGGTGAGGTTTGGGCCTGCCACTGCACGCAATGCCGCAAACTTTCGGGCCATTTCTCGGCCAGTTTCGATGCGGCGGAGGGCGATTTGCGTTGGAGTGTCAAAGACTTGGCCGAATATCGTACGCCGGGTGGCGCGCAGCGCGGATTTTGCGCCATCTGCGGCTCCAGTCTCTATTTCCGCGCCGCAGATGGTGGATTCGCGGTTGAAGCGGGGGCGGTGGACAACCCGACGGGCGGTCACCTGGCCCACCACATCTTCACAGCGAATAAAGGCGACTACTATACGCTTTGCGATGGTCTTCCGCAATCGACCGGGGTCTGATAAGCCACAGTTTTCGGGACCGATGAGGGTCAAAATGGCTGAGATCACCCTTCTTGATGGCGGTATGGGGCAAGAACTGCTCGCCCGGTCCGGCGATGAACCCACACCGCTTTGGGCGACCCGTGTTATGATCGACCATCCTGGCCTCGTGCGCGACATCCACGCCGACTATTTCGCCGCCGGTGCCACAATTGCAACCACGAACACCTACGCGGTTCACCATGATCGGCTGGAAAGGTTTGGCCTTGACCCTCTGTTTCACACCCTGCACCTCCGCGCGCTAGCCGAGGCACATGACGCACGTGCTGCTCATGGCCATGGCCGGATTGCCGGATCCATGGGGCCACTTGTGGCAAGCTACCGGCCGGAGGTGACACAACCTATTGCGGTAGCTGCGCCCAAATACGCTGAAATCGCCAAGATATTGGGGGCCCATGTGGATCTGATCATGTGCGAAACCATGGCCTCGATTGAGATGTGCGAGGGCGCTGTAATGGGCGCTCAGGCCGCTGGCGTGCCGGTATGGCTGTCAATTTCCGTCGATGATCACGATGGATCAAAGCTGCGATCAGGCGAGCCGGTGACCGATCTTGCGCGTCTGGTGGGCGCGTACCCCATCGCGGCCGTCCTCGCCAACTGTTCGGTACCAGAGGCGATGGCCGAGGCTTTGGCCGGGCTTAAAACCCTTGGTCGCCCGTTTGGCGCTTATGCGAACGGCTTCACCCACATCTCTGGCAACTTCTTGAAAGACGCGCCAACCGTGCGGGAGTTGACCCATCGCCGCGACCTGACGCCTGAGAAATATGCAGATTTCGCAATGCGTTGGATCGAAATTGGTGCCACAATAGTCGGCGGCTGCTGCGAGGTTGGCCCCGCCCATATTCGCTATCTGGCCAACCGGATACTGGCCGGAGGTCACACCATCGTATGATGGAATTCACCTACAATCCGCCCGATGTCCCGCTAAGCATCCTATATCTAGATCGCTCAATCCTTGTAGCGGACAAACCTGCGGGCTTGCTATCGGTGCCGGGCAAGCTGGCGGGACGTGAGGACTGTCTGGAAACCCGCATCCGTCGGACTTTCCCGGGCACGCTATTGGTACATCGTCTGGATTGCGACACCTCTGGCGTGATGATCTTTGCCCGCAACAAGGCCGCGCAAGGCTTTCTGGGACAGGAGTTTGAACAAAGACGGACCAATAAAACCTATGTAGCACGGGTACTTGGGCAACTGGAGCCTGATCAGGGCCGGGTTGATTTGCCGATCGGCGTGGATTGGCCAAATCGTCCTCGCCAGATAGTCGATCCGGTGAATGGCCGAACAGCTGTTACCGACTGGCTGGTCATTAACCGATCTGATTCCGCAACACGCGTTCAGTTACGGCCTTTGACCGGTCGTAGCCATCAGTTGCGGGTGCATATGTTAAGCCTTGGCCATCCGATTTTGGGCGACCCGATTTATACCGAGGACAGCCCTTCCTACCCGCGCCTGATGCTGCACGCCGAGACGCTTGGATTGCACCACCCAGACACTCACGACTGGGTCAGCTTTACCGCACCTTGCCCTTTCTAAAGGCTGATCGCCAGCTTGCGCCCCTCATAAAACGCATAGGTAGCGAGGCGCGGGGCCAGGCAATCCCCGATGCGGTATACGGTTTTTCCCGGAATAACCTCAGGAAACGGGTCGAAAACCCGGTTGGTGGTTGCCATGACAAGTGCTGAGGCGGCAATAGTTTCCTCGTTTCCGGTCAACATGTTACGCACGGTTACCCCATTGCCGTGCCAACGGCAGAGGCTGTGTTCGGTCATAAAGGTCACCCCCAGTTGCGCCATTCGACGCCGGGCAGCAGTGTCGGCGGCGGTGCGGGCGATTTCCTTGCCGACAAACGCTTCGGGTGTCACCAGAATGACCTTTTTACCCTGTTCAGCCATGGCCCAGGCGGTGCCGACACCGCGCCAGTTGGAGCCTTCGTCGTAGAGAACGACCGTGTCGCCAAGCCGGGCCTCGCGCCGCAAAACCGCCTCGGGTGACCAGACGCCGCCGAGGTCGAGGCCCGGCAGTTTGTCCAGCCCCGGCATCCAACGCTGAAAGCCGGTTTCGTCCGGCAAAGACCCGGTGGCAACGACAATTACATCGGCGGGATGAACGGCGATGTCTGCTTCCTCCAGATAGGTGTGCAGGCGTAATGTAACACCCAGGTTAACGAACTGTCGTTCATACCAGTCCAGCAGATCCAGAATTTGGCCACGGCGCGGCTGCATTCCGGCAAGGCGGAACTGGCCACCAACGACCGGCAAAGCCTCAACAATTTCCACGGTATGACCGCATTCAGCTGCCGCTCTTGCGGCCTCCAACCCAGCGGGTCCGGCCCCAATGACCAATACCGAACGAATGGTAGGTGACTGTGCGAACCTGTCGCCGCCCCATTCAAACTCGCGTCCAGCCGAGGGGTTGATCAGACAAGAAATCCAATAGTCCCTGCTGCGTCGCCCCCAGCACATCTGGTTGCACGAGATGCAGCCGCGAACATCCTCCACCCGCCCCTCGGTCGTCTTGCGCGCGAGATGCGGATCGGCGATTTGGCCCCGGACGATGGAGACAAGATCAGCCTCGCCGCTGGCGATGATCGTTTCGGCATTCTCCGGGGTTCTGATCCCGGCTTCCGAGGTTATAACCGCGTGCTTAACAATTCCTTTCAGCTGCGCCGTCATCGGTGTCGACAGCTTTTCGCCATGCGTGAAAGCGGGAATGATGCCCTCAAAATCCAGATAGTTGCCGTAGCCACATGTCACGTAGTCGACATGGCCGGTGGCGTCGTGCAACGCAATGATTTCGCAGAGTTCTTCCGCCGTCAGCGTCACCGGATAGGCCGTGGAATAACTGATGGCGAGGCCGATGATGAAATCTTCGCCACAGGTTTTGCGGATGCGCTCAATCAGGGTGCGGGAAAAACGCGTACGGTTTTCAAGGCTGCCACCCCACTGGTCGGCGCGGCGGTTAGACCACGGCGTCCAGAACTGGTCGAGCAGGGAATGGTAGGCGGCCCAAACCTCAACCCCTTGAAATCCCGACAGTTTGCAGCGCAGGGCTGCGGCGGCGTGGGCCTCCAGCAGTTCCTCGATCTCGGGCGCGGTCATGGCGTGGGAGCCGTCGGAATCATGATAGCTGGGGAGGCCGGAGGGGCTCCAATGCGGGGCGAAAGACAAGTCGGAATCGCCGTGGGCGCCGATGTGGTAGAGTTGTTGCAGAATGACGCTGCCCGCCGCCTTCACCTCATCGGTGATTTTGCGGAAATGCGGGATCACCTCATCGGTCGAATGCAAGAAGTTGCCGCGCGTCAGAACGCCGGTGCGGTGGACCGGCATCGGTTCAGCCACGATCATCGCGGCACCGCCAAGTGCCCGTTCTAACAGGTATTTTCCGAAACGCGGGCCGGGGATTCCGGCATCTGACATGTTGGCGGTATGCGCGCCAAACACGATACGGTTGCGCAGGGTTTGGCCGCGCATGGTCAGGGGTTGCAGCAGGTGGCGGTGCTGGGACATGGAACCTCCGGTTCGGTAAATCGTAGCCGGATCGGGCGGAACCGATGGTCTGGAAGCGTCACGGCGACGTCTTCTTTGCGTCTTCCTTTTGTCTTGCTTTTGTCTTCACAAGATTCCGCACCATTGCCTGCCAAGTTCCGATTACGGTGCGCCGTCGCACATAACCTATTCGGCAGCGAGCGGTTGCGTGATGTCCCAACCGGAGATCGCTTTGGACTCCAAAAATTCCTCCAGGCCCAAGATGCCGCCTTCCCGGGCGCGGCCAGAGGCTTTGACGCCGCCAAAAAACGCCCCCGCCCCGCGTGACCGGCCATTGGTTTGCACCATGCCGGATTTGAGCGCCAAGGCCATGCGGTTTCTCTTGGCCCCATCTTGGGTTTGCACATAGTTGGTCAGGCCATAGGGCGTGTCGTTGGCGATGCGGACGGCATCACCTTCGGTGTCAAACGGGATCATGCAGAGGACAGGGCCGAAGATTTCTTCCTTTTCAATCGTCATGCCGGGAACCACATCGGCAAAGATTGTCGGCTTGACGTAAAAGCCGCGATTGAAACCATCCGGCAGGCCGGCGCCGCCAGCAATCAGGCGCGCGCCTTCGTCAATGCCTTTTTGGATATAACCCTGAATTTGGTCCCACTGGCGTTGGTTGACGACCGGGCCGATATGGCCGCCCGCTTCGTGCGCCGAACCGACTTTGATCGAGGCCGCGACCCCTGCCGCAATTGTGACCGCGCGTTCATAAACCGGACGCTGCACCAGCATCCGGCTGGGCGCGTTGCAAGATTGGCCCGAGTTGTCCATCATGTGCCGCACGCCACGTTCCACGGCGGCATCATCGGCATCGGCAAAAATCACGTTGGCCCCTTTGCCGCCAAGTTCCAGCGTCACCCGCTTCAGCGTGTCAGCGGCGGCTTTGGTGATGGCTTTACCGGCGCGGGTCGATCCGGTGAAAGAAATCATCTGGACATCTGGGTGGGTCGAGAGCTGGGTGCCAACCCCCACGCCGTCGCCATTGACCAGATTGAACACGCCGGGCGGCAAGCCGGCGTCATGGCAAAACTCCGCGAAAATCAATGCACTAAGCGGGGATTCCTCGGACGGTTTGAGAACGCAGGTGCAGCCGGCGAGGATCGCGGGAATGACCTTCAGCGCGATCTGGTTCATCGGCCAATTCCACGGCGTGATCAAACCGACCACGCCAATCGGCTCCAGTGCTATCATCGTGTCGGGCGCGTGGTCCCCGAGCGGGCGCAGCCATTCGAGTTCGTCAAAGGCGGTCAGAAAGTTGGTCAAGTGCCATGGCAGGCAGGGTGCTTGGGAAGCGCGGGCGTGGTCGATCGGCGCACCCATCTCGGTTGAGATCGCCTCAGCCAAGTTTTCTAACCGGCGTTCATATTGATCGAGAATCCGCACAACCGCGGCGCGGCGCGTGGCGGGTGGTGTCGCGGCCCAGATCGGAAAGGCAGCTTTGGCGGCGGCCACGGCGGCATCGGTATCAGCATCGGACCCCAGAGAGATGACCGCGCACGGCTCTTCAGTCGAAGGGTCAATGACCTCCCAATCGCGCGGTATGACGGGGGCAACCCAAGTACCGTTGATATAGAACTCGCGGCGAATGATCATAGCGGGCCTCCTGCCAAAGTTAACCCATCGTGTCAGGCCAGATGGATTGCGGCAAGGCGTACGGGCGGCAGGTTTGATCAAGTTGCAAAGTTTTCGTTAACCCCGGGGCAGATCGCCCCAAACCAGCCGATTTTGGGGGCCAGATGGCTTTTTTTGGGCCAGGCTATTGCGGAGGGGTGAAACTTGGTTCCGATCTGGCTATGTCTTGCTCATCTTAACCTAGGCATGAGGATCATCATGGGCTTGCGCATCAACGACATCGCCCCCGATTTCACCGCTCAATCCACCGCCGGGGAGATTAGATTCCACGACTGGCTGGACGGCCATTATGGCATCATCTTCAGCCACCCGCGCGACTTCACCCCGGTGTGCACCACCGAGTTTGGCGCTGTGGCGCAGCTGCTACCCGAATTTGCCAAGCGCAAGACCAAGGTGATCGGGGTGTCGGTCGATTCGGTGCAGGACCATGACAAGTGGAAGCGCGATATTGAGACGTTTGGCGGCGCGGCTGCGGATTTCCCGATCATCGACGACAGTTCGCTGACCGTGGCCAAGGCCTATGACATGCTGGAAGCCGATTATTATCTGCCGCAGGAAGGCCGCACCCCGGCGCATTCCTCGACGGTGCGGACGGTTTATATCGTGGG